>JAZQHO010000151.1:0-3423 GCA_045540635.1 Candidatus Limiplasma sp. | reverse complement strand
GAGTCCGTCACGTCTGCCATTCCATCACTCCGGCGGAACATAGGATATTATACCACGCCCTGCAAAGCTCTGCAAGTACCAATTTTGTAGTAAAATAACAAATTTCAATAACATATTATTACAGTGCGGGCGTTACATCAGCCTTGACATTTTTCAGCATATGAACGATAATATGAGTAACAATAATTGCCGAATTATACACACATCGTTCAATATTCATCGGTTTAGCACCGGTTACACTATCAGCAGAAAGGAGAGACTGGTTTTTATGGAAAAGAAGCAAAAGGGCCTTCGGCAGACCAGTCTTTTTCGCAAGATCATTTTCCCATTCGTTGGGCTTGTTATTGTTATCGGCATCCTTTTGGTAGGCTTGCTGACGCTGTTTGGCACTTTCCAGCAGATCCATCAGGATGAACTGCACATGCTTTCGGAGGTGGCGCTTCATCAGGCCTCCGGTATTTCTGCAGGCATTGGGGCACAACATGCCACTGCTTCAATGATCGACGATGTTGTTCTCTTCACAGAACAATGGCTGGCGGAGCAGGAGAAAGACGAAAATGCTCTCCAGCGCGACCCGATGCTCAGCCGTCACCTTCTGGAGGCACTTTCCGTCTCTGTGCAAAGCAGCCTTGCCCGTAACCAGTATACCGGCGCTTTCGTTGTGCTGGATTCCAATAAGGCCGGCTATGATGGGGAGATCAACTGCATCGGTCTCTATCTGCGCAAAATGGCCACAGAGGAGGAAGAGCTCTCCTACGAGCTGCTCCGCGGACCCCTTACTCTCAAGGGCTTGCTTCCCGATGTGGAGGTCTCGCCAGCGTGGCAGGAATGCTTCTCTCTTGACAACAGCGAGAACAATGCGTTTTTCCACCTGCCCATGACTGCTTACCCCAACCGTTCGCAGACTGATATTTCTGCGATGGATTGCGGCTATTGGAGCCTGAACTTCCGTCTTGAAGAATCCGACCCCAAGCAGGTAATCACCTATGCCCGCCCGATGCTTTCGGAATCCGGAATGCAGCTTGGTGTTGCCGGCTTCGAAATGAATGAGGACTACCTTCGTTCCCTTCTTTCGGTGGAGGATGAGAAGCATTCCACACAGAACGAATTTGTGCTGGCCATTACCAAAGATGGGGGAGAGAGCTATCTGCCCGTAGCCGCAGGCGGTACTGTGCTGGATGAATACTTTACCGGCATGACCGTGCTTGTACCCCGTAAGGAGTTGGAAAACGACGGTACCACATTTGCTGTTTTCGGTAGCAAGGATGGGCAGAAAGAGTTTTATGCCGCTGTGCAGGAGCTTGATCTGTACAGCGAGCACAGCCCCTTCAAGGAGCAGGAGTGGGTGTTGCTGGCCATCCAGGACACGCAAGTGCTTTTTGAGGCAGAGAACGATTTCCGCTGGGCTGTCGGGCTGTCCATGGTGCTGAGCCTTGTGCTGGGGCTCAGCATAGCCTACTTCGTCAGCAAACACATTGCCGGCCCCATCGAAGGGTTGATCCAGCGCATCAGCAAGCAGCAGGGCAATACGGTTCTGGAATACGAGGCTACCGGCATCACGGAAGTGGATGAGCTTTCGCATACCATTACCAGTCTGAACCGTGCTGTGGCAGAGGAAGCCTCCAAAATCAGCAAGATCATTACCCTTGCTAACATGCCCATCGGTGCTTTCGAGCGCAAGAATGACGAAGATGAGGTCTACTGCTCCGATGGCTTCTACATGCTGCTGAATTGCCGTGAATATTTCAAAGAAACCAACCGTATGCCTTTGGATGTATTCAACCAGCTGCTGACCGCACGCATCGGCGATAAGCCAGAGGAGGGCGAAGATGTATTCCTGCTGCAAGGTTCTCAGCCGCCGCGCTATATACGTCTGCGCATGCTGCAGGATCAGCAGGGCATCATCGGTACATTGATGGATGTTACCGAGGAGATCGAGAAACGTAAGCGCATCGAGCATGAGCGTGATTACGACCTGCTTACCAACCGCTTCAACCGCCGTGCTTTCGAACGCAATGCCCAGGATCTCTTCGACCGCCATCCGGAAAGGCTCAAGCCTATATCTGCTATGCTGATGATGGATATGGATAACCTCAAATCCATCAACGATACCTACGGACATGACAGCGGTGATACCTACATCCGCAGTTTTGCCGATGCTCTGGATGTTTTTGCTGATGAACAATGTATCATCGGCCGCCGTTCGGGCGATGAGTTCTACGTTCTCTTCTATGGGTACCAAAGCCGCGAAGCTTTGATGGAGGTGATCCAGCGCGGCTGGAACAGCATCAAGAAAAAGAAATGCGAGATCGCAGATGGTTCCATGGTCTCCATCGGTGTATCCGGCGGTATTGCATGGTATCCGGAGCATTCGGTGCTGTTCCCGCAGCTGCTCCATTATGCCGACTTTGCCATGTATTGCGTCAAAAACGGTGTTAAGGGCTCGTTGATGGAGTTTACCAAGGAGCGCTATGAGGAATCCGGCTACCTGATGAACGGTATTCAGGCACTTAACAAGCTTTTGGAGCAGCGGCTGGTACGCTATGCCTTCCAGCCTATCGTAAGTGCCAAGGATGCCTCCATTCTCGGTTATGAGCTTTTGATGCGTCCCACCGTTCCTGAACTGCCCACACCTGAGTATGTGCTCCGTCTCGCCAGCCAGCAGGGCAAGCTGCAGCAGGTGGAGGTTATGACATGGCAGAAAGCTCTGGAGACCTCCGCAGAGATGATCGACAGGAATTTGCTGCCACCGGGTGCCAAGCTGTTTATCAACTCCATCGCCAGTCACTCCCTCAGCCCGCAGGATGAAAAGTGGGTGGAAGAGCATTATGCTCACCTGATGCCTCATGTCGTGTTGGAGATCACCGAAAGAGAGACCCGTTCTCAGCAGGATACCAACGGTAAGGTGGAATACATGCGCCGCTTCAGCGCCCATGTTGCCATCGACGACTTCGGCTCCGGCTACAACAGCGAGCATTCACTGCTCTATATCGATGCCGATTATGTAAAGCTGGATATGTCGTTTGTGCGTAATGTGCATCTGGATACGCGCAAGCGCAACTGGCTGTCCAATGTGCTCAACTATACCCGTAAGAGCCACATTCGTGTGATCGCCGAAGGCGTGGAATCTCTGGAGGAGCTGGAAGTGCTCTGCGCGCTGGGTGTAGACTACTATCAGGGCTACTACATCGCCCGCCCGGATTACGAGCCGCCCATTCCCACTGATCAGGTTCTTGACAGCATTCGCAATGCCTATGCCAAAAAGCAGGCGCAAGCCGCCGAGAAACAGTAAACAGGATCTGAAATAAAACGCAGATACCGCCGGGAGGAGTCCGAACCTTCCGGCGGTATCTGTAAGCGGACAACACAAAAGGGACGCGGGAGCCAAGCCCCCCGGGGGCCTTTGTGTTGGGATCAGGGGAC
>JAZQHO010000150.1:0-13757 GCA_045540635.1 Candidatus Limiplasma sp. | reverse complement strand
CAGATACTGGGAGATGCGGATACAGGCCTTGCCGTGGGCGATCCAGAATTTCCGGGTCTGCTCGTTGGGGCTTGCCAGAGTCAGAGGATCACACTTGGGATGGCTGAAGAAGGTGGGATTGAAGTCGCAGCCCAGACCGCGCTCCTTGCAGAAATCCACCCACTTCTGAAAATGCTTGGGCTCCAGCTTGTCCCGATCCACCCAGCCGCCGTTGTCCTCGTCGAAAATGGCGTAGGAGGCGTGCAGGTTCATTTTCTTGGTGCCGGGCACCAGCTTCAGCACCAGATCGATATCCGCCATCAGCTCTTCGGGGGTGCGGGCACGGCCGGGGTAGTTGCCGGTGGTCTGGATGCCGCCGGTAAGAGGCTTGTTGGGGTCGGTATCGAAACCGCGCACATCGTCGCCCTGCCAGCAGTGCATGGCAACAGGAGCCTTCTCCAGCTTGGCAAGGGCAGCTTCAACATCCACACCGATGGCTTCATAGCGGGCTTTGGCCTGTTCGTAGAGGGTCATGTGGGGATCATCCTTTCTTACTTATCATAATAGTAGAAATGTTGCTGTCAGGCACGGGGCAGGTAGGTCTGTATATCGCAGCTGGCGGGCAGTGCGGCACGGAAGGTTGCCAGATCGGCAAAATCGCCAAGGGCGATCATCTGTGCAGCCAGGTTGCCAAGGGCGGTGCCCTCGGTGGGGCCTGCATAGACCGGCAGACCGCACACATCGGCTGTCCACTGGTTCAGCACCACGTTCTGGCTGCCGCCGCCCACGATATTGATGCTGGTAAAGGCCTTGCCGGTGATGCGGCTCATCTCTTCGATGGCATCCCGGTAGCAGACGGCCAGACCCATGGTAACAGCACGGAGCACGTCGCCCAGATCCTCAGGTTCGGGCGCACCGGCTTCCCGGAGGGCAGCCTTTACCTCCTCCAGCATGCTGGCAGGGGCCAGAAAGCGGTTATCCGCCGCATCGATCCAGCCGGGGTAGTCGGAGGCGGCAGCCATCTGCGCCATTTCGGCAAAGGAGTGGGCCTTACCGGTCTCCTGATGGATGCACTGGAGCATCCACATGCCCATGATGTTTTTCAGGAAGCGGGTGGTACCGGCATAACCGCCTTCGTTGGTAAAGCCGGAGCGCATGGCGGCTTCGGTGGTCACGGGGCGGGAAAGCTCTGTGCCCAGCAGGCTCCATGTGCCGCTGGAGAGGAAAGCCGCCTGCTTGTCGCGGGCAGGCACAGCCATGTAGGCGCTGCCGGTATCATGGGTGGCGGGCAGGATCACCTGCGCTTGATAACCCACCTGAGCGGCTACCTGCTCGCTGAGCTGACCCAGCAGGGTGCCGGGCTTGACCATGGGGGTGCGGAACCAGCTCTCCGGCAGCTCCGCAGCCTCACGGATGATCTCCGACCAGCCGCCCCGGCCGGCATCGCACAGCGCACCGGTGGTGCAGTTGGTCCATTCGTGGGAGCGCTTGCCGGTAAGCAGATAGGAAAGGTACTCAGGCATCATCAGAAAATCGGCGGCGGTATCCCGGTACTCCGGGTGCTCCCTGAGCAGCGCCATCATCTGGTATACGGTATTGAAGGGCTGCTTGGCAATGCCGCACACGCTGTACAGGTTGGCAAAGGAGAAGGTCTGCTCCATTTCCCTGTCCATACCCTCGGTGCGGCTGTCCCGGTAGGCAACGGCATCGCCCAGACGGCGGCCTTGGCTGTCCAGAAGCACAAAATCCACGCCCCAGGTGTCGATGCCGATGCAGCAGGGAGCCAGTCCCTGCTCGCCGGCTGCCTTCAGACCGGCGGTCACGTGCCCTTCAAGGGCTTCGATATCCCAGCACAGGTGGCCGTTCTTCATGGAGGCACCGTTGGGGAAGCGGTATACCTCCTTCATTTCGATGCGGCCCGCCTCCAGCCATGCGGCGATGTGCCGACCGCTGGAAGCCCCGATATCAATGGCAAGATAGATCTTCTTCATGCGTTTACTCCATCAGAAACATCTGCTTCAGCTTGGGCTGGGCTCCGGTAACGGGATCCATTACCAGCTCCAGCACATCTTCCATATACACATTCCAGCGATCCACGATGGGGCTGCCGGCTTGCGTCCTCTCGGCAAACTCGATGCCTTTCTCGCACTCGTAGTAGCCGAAGAGGATGTCCCCGTCGGACCAGATGGTATAGTTGCAGATGCCTGCGCTCTTCAACAGCTCGGTCATCTCGGGCCAGATCTCGTCGTGGCGGCGTTTGTATTCGGCTTCCATGCCGGGTTTGATGCGTCCCATCCAGGCAAAGCGTTCCATAGGCAGCCTCCTTTGGCAGACAAGGGTATACAGTTGAAGCATTGAACTGTCTTTATTGTAGCACAGTGCGGCCGGTTGGGGTACGCCCCCAGTTTATGGCTTTTCGCGCCCTGAATTAACACGCCGGTACTCGGTGGGGTTCATACCGCACTGTTGGGTAAAGAGCTGGTAGAAGTGGCTGGTGTTGCTGTAGCCTACCGCATAGCAGATCTCTGTTACGGAAAGATCGCTCTCCCGCAGCAGGCGCTTGGCCTGCCCGATGCGCTGCCGCTGCAGGTGCTGGGTGGGGGTGAGGCCTGTGGCTTTGCGAACCGTCTGGCTCAGGTAGGCAGCCGATACATGGTGGGAGGCGGCAAATTCGCTCAGGTTTACGCTGGTGTACCGGTGGCGGATCTCCTCCAGCAGGCTCACCACCAGCTCGTTGCCTCCGGAGGGCGGCATGGCCAGATATTCGGTATACTCCAGCATATACATAAGCAAGAGGGTAATGGAGGTCTTGAGGATGCGCTGGGAGAGGGGCTTGGGGCTCACCAGGGCGCAGACAAGGCTCTCCAGCAGCGCCTGCACGCTGGGGTGATCCGCCACCCGAAAGTGCAGATAGGGCAGGCTGGCCTTGCCCTGCTTGATGTTCTCCAATAGGAAACGCCCCAGTGCATTGCCGGAACCGATGGCGCGCTGCGCTTCGTCCAGAAAGGCGGGCTGGATGATCAGATTAACGCCCACATCGCTTTCGCCGCAGCGTTCGATGGCATGTACAGCATGGCAGCTCATCAGCAGCACATCTCCGGCTCTGAGGGTGAGGGGTTCCCTGCCGGGAAAGTGGTGCACCGTCTGTCCGGAGACCATGTAGAGCATCTCCACATAGTCGTGCCGGTGGGCGGGAAACTCCGCAAAGCGGGTGTGGGGGCGCAGCGTGATCATCCGGGAGGAGGGGAGCAGCTTTTCGCCGGTCACGGTCAGCAGTCTGCCCTCGCCGTAGCGGCCCGGTTCCAGCGGCTGCCCGCTGAGAATGGCGCGCTCTTCTTCGGTAATGGCGCTCAGGCGTGTAAGAATGTTTGGATCCATGGCTATCACCTCTGTATTCTAAACCTATTTTAACCAATGGCACAGCAAAAGGCAAGTATTGCTGCCGTGGATGGGCTTTCGGGGAGGTTTCGGATCTTTTTGCCTTCGAAAACAGCTGATATTTGAACGAAATTTTTCTCGAAAATCTTTTCGTGAAAAGCTTGAAAACTTGTATGTTTCAACGAAAATCGGTGACAAAACGTACAGGTTTTGAAAAAATCTGCACAAAAAAACCACAAAAACGCTTGCAATTTGAACAGATTAGAGTTATGATAAATACGCAAAAAGGAGAGAGTGCCGAAAACACCGATAACGTTTTCGAAAGAATCTTTCCGAACCGTTCTCATCCAATTGCATGCGCATTCATCATCTGGCTTCAGCGGGAGGCGCTTCCCACGACCTGCGCATCATCGGCAGCGTCAGTTTTTGGCTTTTCTGGAGAGAAGCACCAGACGCATCTACGCGAAATTGATGCCGCCCCGGCTCAATTTATAGAAACTTCTCATTCCAAAGGAGATGGCACCGTGAAGGCATTTTTCGCAAATCTTTGGAAGCACCGGGCTCACATCGTCATGGCCCTGCCCGGCTTTCTGATCTTGTTCTTCATCATGTACGTGCCCATGGCCGGTCTGGTGATGGCATTCAAGAAGTTCGACTACCAGCTGGGTATCTTCGCCAGCCCCTGGTGCGGCCTTGATAACTTCCAGTTCCTTGTTCAGTCTTGGAAGACTTTCGTCAACATGACCAAGAACACGGTGCTGTACTACCTGCTGTTCACTGTGGTGGGCACCTTCCTCAACGTTGCACTGGCCATCATGATCGACCAGATGCGCCTCAAGAAGGCCGCCAAGACCATGCAGACGCTGATGATCATTCCCGTGTTCATCTCCTACGCTGCAGTGCAGTTCATCGTATACGCTTTCCTTGCCAAGGATACCGGCCTCATCAACAACACGATGGGCCTCAACGTAAGCTTCTACTCCAAGGCTGCCTACTGGCCCTGGATCCTCCTCATCGTCAAGATCTGGAAGGACACCAGCTACGGCTCCGTGCTCTACATGTCCGTGCTGGCCGGTATCGACACCTCCCTCTACGAAGCCGCCGAGATCGACGGTGCCAACAAGTGGCAGCAGATCAAGCACATCACCATTCCTTCTCTGGTGCCCATGATCACCGTTATGCTGCTGCTGTCCGTCGGTAACGTGATGCGTTCCGACACGGGTCTGTTCTATCAGGTCACACGCAACAACGGCATCCTGTACTCCACCACGCAGGTTATCGACTCCTACGTGCTGGGTCAGATCTTCAAGAGCTCCAACTTCGGTTTCCCGGCTGCCACTTCCTTCTTCCAGTCTGTGATCGGCCTCTTGCTGATGCTGTTCGCCAACTGGATGGTTCGCAAGATCGAGCCCGAAAACGCACTGTTCTAAGAAAGGAGTGGAAACCATGGAAAATACGGCGATCAATGCCCCCGTTAAGATCAAGAATGGTATGAAGATCCAGCCGAAGCAGATCGTGGGTCAGACCATCCTGACGATCATCGTCCTGCTGTTCACGGTGTTCTGCTTCGCTCCCGTGCTGCTCACCTTCATTTCTGCCTTCACCGATGAAATGACCATCAACCAGAACGGTTTCTCCTTCTGGCCCGAAAAGTGGTCCATGGTGGGTATGAATTCCGTGCTCAAGTACGGCAACAAGCTGTTCACCTCTTACGCTGTAACCATTTTCGTTACCGTGTTCGGCACCTTCTTCGGCCTGCTGGTAATGGCTATGTACGCCTACGCCATCAGCCGTAAGGGCTTCAAGCTGGCGGGCTTCCTGAGCATCTTCCTGCTCATCCCCATGCTGTTCAACGGCGGTCAGCTTTCCGGCTACATGATCTTTACCCGTTATTACGGCCTCAAAAACAGCCTGCTGGCGTTGATTCTCCCCTTGTGCGTTTCCACGATGAATGTTATCATTCTTCGTACCTACATCGCCAACAGCATCCCCGGCGAGCTGATGGAAGCCGCCAAGATCGACGGTGCCGGCGATTACCGCACCTTCTTCCAGATCACCCTGCCGCTGCTGAAGCCCTCTCTGGCTGCTGTAGGCTTCATGCTGGCTACCACCTACTGGAACGACTGGCAGAACGCTCTGCTCTACATCTCTGATGATAAGCTTAAGCCCCTGCAGCTGCTGCTTGTCAACATTCAGAAGAACATCTCGTTCCTGCTCAACAACACCAACGTGCCCGCTTCTGTACGTGCTGCCATGGGCGGTGCCATTCCCCAGTACTCTTCCACCATGGCCACGGTGCTGGTCGTTATCGGCCCCATCATGGTGGTGTACCCCTTCTTCCAGAAGTACTTCATCAAGGGTCTTACCGTTGGTTCCGTCAAGGGCTGATGCCCAACCCAACTTCGTTTCTGGCGCTTCTGTAAACGGAGCGTTAAGAATAAATAATTAGGAGGAGATTTACCATGAAAAAGCTCGTATCTCTGGTGCTGGCTCTTTGCATGCTGCTGTCCGTTGTGGCCGTGGCCTCTGCTGAAGAGAAGGTCGTCATCAACGTATGGCGCAAGACCTTCAACCTGGCTCAGCCTGATCAGGATCAGGTTCAGAAGGTTGAGGATGCCATCAACGCTTACATCGCCGACAAGATCAACGTTCAGATCAATCTGACCGATATGGCTGGCGAGTACGAAGATCAGGCCAAGCTGGCTATGGCCAACAACGAGATCGACCTGCTGTGGACCGCTTCCTGGGAAGCTACCATCGGCACCAACGATCTGGTTCCCGCCAACGCTGTGACCGACATCACCGACTACCTGCCCGGCACCGCTCTGTACGCCTCCATGGCCGAAGGCCAGTGGGAAGCTACCAAGTACAACGGCCGCAACTACTTCATCCCCGTTTACAAGGACAACGTTGAAGGCTACAACTTCATGTTCCGCAAGGAGCTCGTTGACCAGTTCGGTTGGGACGTTGCTTCCGTGAAGACCCTGGCTGATGTTGAGCCCATGCTCATCCAGGCCAAGGACGAAGCCGGCATCAAGTACCCCTACCTCACCCAGAAGACCGCTCTGTTCTATCGCTGGAACATCGACGCCTTCGACTTCTTCACCGCTGACGCTTCCACCAACTTCTTCGCCGTTGATCGCGACACCAACGAAGTTGTGAACGTTCTGGCTTCCGAAGAGTACATCAACTTCTGCAAGCTGATGGGCCGTTGGGGCGAACTGGGCCTCCTCCACGAGGATGACCTGACCAAGGTTACCACCGACACCACCACCCAGTCCAAGGATTGGGCCATGTCCTACTGGACCGACCTGCCCGACAACGCCGAGGCTAACAGCCGCTACGGCCAGGAAGTTGTCATGGTGCCCGCCACCAACAACTACGCTCACAGCACCTCCGCTCTGGGCTCCTGCTACGCCGTGACCACCACCGATGAAGCCAAGATCAAGGCTGCCATCGACTTCATGGGCCTGCTCTACACCGACAGCAAGCTGGCTGACATGTACACCTTCGGTATCGAAGGCGAAGACTTCACCTACACCCAGGCTGAAGGCCAGACCATCATGCACGTAACCCAGACCAGCGAGAAGTACAACCACTCCATGTGGGAGTCCGCCAGCGCTACTGTTGTTACCCCCCTGGCTGTCGAGCCCGACAACAAGGCTGACCTGTACATCGATTTCAACGGCGGCGCTCTGACCTCTTGCGCTGCTGGCTTCCGCTTCGACAAGACCCCCGTTGAAGCTCAGTACACCGCTTGCCAGGCTCTGTTCGATCAGTACGGCTTCGTGCTGGAGAACGGTGGCGTGCCCGAGGCTGACGTTGAAGCTTACATCGCTCAGTACCAGGCTGATCTGGATGCCGCTGGCTACCAGGAGTGCCTCGTTGAGTTCCAGAACCAGTACAACGCTTGGAAGGCTCAGTAATCATTACTGATACGACCAACCGGTAAAACAATGCGCAAGCATTGAGTAACTGGATCGGGGAGACCGGAGAAATCCGGTCTCCCTTTTCTGTTGCGCAAAAGCGCTGCCGGGAGCAGCAAAAGTAAATACAAATAAGACCGCCCGCGGAGAACAGAATTCTCTGCGGGCGGTCTGTTGCGTATGCTGTTTTCAGATCTTATGATGCACTGCTTTCGGCAGCTGTCATCAAGGTCGCTGTGCAGTTTACCAGTCCTTCAAAACCTGCTTGAGATCGATGGTGCATACCTGCGCAATGCCGTTTTCGTCCGGATTGCTGAACAGCACCATATCGCCTGCACGGTTAAAGGAGGGGTGCTGGTGGTCGGCGCCGGTCTTGCAGGAGCCGGTGGTGGCGATCAGCTTCTGCTTGCCGGTGGCACGCTCGATCAGCACCACACCCTCCTGTACGGTAACGCCCAGATAGCTGATGCGGTCGGCTACCAGCCACTTGCGGTCGCGGCTCAGGCAGGGGTGCAGCAGCTGCTCGCTGTAGGCGGCGTGGTCGAAATGTCTGCCGTCCTTGTCGCCGATAAGGATGTTGCCATGCAGCTTCATAAAGGCCATCTCGGTGCCGTCGGCAGCCCACACCTCATGGGTGATCCACTCGTTGGGATGCTCCACATACCACGGGCGCACATAGCGCTCCTTCACATCGCACATAAAGGTGCGCTGGAAAGCATCGCCCTCGGTCTCGTGGATGTAGAAGATCAGGTTTTCATCGGTGGGGCAGATCTGGGCATGGCCCAAGCGGTAATCGCTCTGGTAGACCACTTCTGCCTCCTTGCCGGGGTCGAGGATCACAAGGGCGTAGATCTTGTTGGCAAGGTGATAGCTGCAGGCAATGCGCCCGGTATCGGCGCTGGTCAGATGACCGGTGATCTTGCCGCCGGCAGGCAGATCGCCCACCTTGGTGAGCTGATTGGTGGAAAGATCCACCGCAAAGACTTCGGTCTCGTTGCGGCATACGTAGGCCACATTTTTCTCACGGTCAAGGGCAAAGCCGTTGTAGGCCTTATCGGTCACTTGGGTCACTTCACCGGTGGCGAGCTCGCCGCGCCACGTTTCCTGCCCGCCCTCTACATCCTTGTTGAAGTAGAAGTATCGGTCATCGGTGGAGAAATTCTCGGTGGTGAAGTAGAGCTTGGCGTTGCGTTCGGGGCCGTCGGTGTAGCGGCGTACCAGATAGCCGGTAATGGGATCGCGGTACTCGGTCATGGGTTGTGCCTCCTTACAGTGTGATGGTCTGCCCGGCAGGGATGCATACGGAGTCCTGATTCCGTACACGGATCCAGCAGTCACGGGCGTTGGGGTTGTATACGAAAGAGTTGTCGGCAGCGAACTGCAGCCGCTTGAAATCGTCCAGACAGTCCATCAGCTGGATGTTGGTGCAGTACCAGATATCGTCCTTGCCGCCCATCAGCGCGCAGAAATCCTCCATCAGCTGCCAGTTGTCCATCAGATCAAACTCGTAGCTGTGCCCCCATACATACATCAGGTACAGGTATTGCTGCTTGTGCAGGGAAAGGAACTGCTCGCCCAGCTCCATCAGCCGGTGGTTGTGGTGGCATGTGGCCATCCACCGGTAAGGGTCTGCGGGTATGGCGAAGCCGTCTGTGTTGCCTACCACACGGCTGTAGCGAATGCCGGTATGGGGGAGCATATCTACGATATCCTGCGAAAGAGAGCCGTTGGGATAGCTGAGACCGCGCACCGGGTACTGCATGATGGCCTCCAGCGCTTTGCGGTCGTCCAGCACCTCAGCGACCACCTCCGGCATGGGGCAGCGTTCGATGGTGGGATGGGTCACGGTGTGGCAGGCCACCTCATGCCCAGCGTAGAGCGCCTGCATCTCCTCCGGCTTGATGCGCTCCGGATCGTGGAAGATGCCGCTGTTCAGGTGGAAGGTGCCCTTGATGCCGTGGCGGTTGAAGATCTCGATCAGGCGGCGATCCTGCTTTTTTCCATCATCGTAGCTCATGGTAAGCGCCTTGTGCTTGCCGCCGGGGAAGCAGCAATAAACTTTGATCATGTTGTATCATCCTCCGTGGGGATCTGTTAGTGATAATCATTCGCCAAACGGACAAAATCCCCTGCGTAGTGGTCATTTTTGCATGATTGTGCAGCTTTTTTGGGAAGTTTCGACCCATGGCTTATGCTATAATGAAATCAGGAAAAAATGCGTTCATTACAGGAAGGAGCAATGCTTATGCCTACTGTATATGTTATCGGCGATTCCACCGTGGAGGATAACAAGCCACCGTTCCGCGGCTGGGGCTGGGCCATACCCAAGTTTCTGAAGGAACATATACAGGTCGCCAACCACGCCATGAGCGGACGCAGCACCCGCAGCTTTGTGGATGAAGGCCGGTTCGATCCCGTGCGGGAGGGCATGAAGCCCGGCGATGTGCTGATGATCCAGTTCGGCCACAACGACGAGAAGAAGGATCCCACCCTGCACACCGACCCGGACAGCTCCTATCAGGATTTTTTGCGCATGTACTGCCGCGCCGCCATGGAAAAAGGAGCCCTGCCGGTGATCCTGAGCCCTGTGAGCCGCCGCCTGTATGTGGGCGAGAGCGATCTGCTCTACACCCATGGCGAATACCCGGCGGCCGCCGCCAAGGTGGCCAAAGAGCTGAATGTGCCTTTCCTTGACCTGAAGATGGCAAGCCGCCGCCTGTACGAGAGTCTGGGCAGAGAAGCCACCGACAAGCTATTTGTGCATCTGGAGCCCGGCGAAAACCCCGATTTCCCGGGCGGTCACGATGACCCCACCCATTTCAATGCCTACGGCGCAGAGCAGATCGCTTCTCTGGTAGCGGATATGATGAGCGCCGAGCCCCGCCTGCAGCGGTACATGAAGCACCCGAAAGGAGATACCATTATGGATTACAAGGCAATTGCGGATAAGGTTCTGGGCATGCTCCAGCGTGCGGACGGCAACGATCCCTCCCGTGGCCACCTGACCATGAACAATTGGGAGTGGCCCACCGGTGTTGCCCTCTATGGCATCTACAAGACCTACCAGCAGAGCGGCGACAAGTCCATTCTGGACTATCTGACCGGTTGGTACGATGATATGCTTTCCCGTGAGGAGAAGCCCCACCGCAACGTGAACACCGTTGCCCCCGTGCTGACCCTCACCTGCCTGTACGATGAGACCAAAAACCCCGCCTACCTGCCGGTGATCGAAAGCTGGGCCAAGTGGGTGCTGGAAGAAATGCCCCGCACCGAGTACGGCGGCCTGCAGCACTGCACCGTGTGGAACAAGCACTACCAGCAGCTCTGGTGCGATACGCTGTTTATGGTGGGCCTGTTCCTTGCCAAGGCCGGTGTTGTGCTCAACAAGCCCGAGTGGATCGACGAGGCCGAGTACCAGTTCCTGATCCATGTGCGCTATCTGCAGGATCAGGTGACAGGTCTGTTCTACCACGGCTGGACCTTTGACCGCCGCCACAACTATGCCAACGCCAAGTGGGCCCGCGGCAATGCATGGTTCACCGCCGCCGCCATTGAGCTGAAGGATATCACCGGCCGCGATAACGCTGCCACCCGCATGATCCTCTCTGCATGGCAGGATCAGGTGCTGGCGCTGTGGAAGTATCAGCGCGTCAACGGTCTCTACACCACCTTGATCGATGTGGAGGAGACCTACTGCGAGACCAGCGCCACCGCCGCCATCGCCTACGGCGTACTCAAGGGCATCCGCATGGGTGTGCTTACCGAGGATAAGTACGTTGAGATGGGCAAGCTGGCTGCACAGGCCGTGCTGGATCAGATCGACGAGACCGGCGCTGTGCAGGGCGTTTCCGGCGGCACCGGCATGGGCTACAATCTGCAGCACTACAAGGATATCATCGTAACACCCACCGCCTACGGTCAGGGTCTTACCTTCCTGATGATCACCGAGCTGATGCAGGGCGTTGTTACCCTGTAAACCACCAACAACAGATGCGCCATGGGGGATGAGCTCCCCACGGTGTTGCCTTTCGAACCGGCAGCAGTTTCTTCCCTCCCCTTTCTTGCTGCCGGTTCGCCCCCACAGTGAGCAGGTTGGGTGAACCTGCTCTTTTTTGTTGTAAAATAGTTGGCACCAGCGGCTGCCAGGATTGTGCAGGCGTGGGAGCTGTGCTATGCTTTTCAGGGAGGTGTACGGGGTGAAGAGGATGTTGTTCCGGTTGGCAAAGCGCCCGTGGATGGGCAAAGCGGTTGGTTATGCCTTCCGGCATCTGTGCCCGGTGCTGCCGGTCAAAAAGCTGTGCTGCACCGGCGAGGTGATCGCCTTCGGGCATCCTCGCCCGTCCTATGCCCATCATGCGATCCTTTCTCCAAGAAAGCCGATCAAAGATCTGCTCAGCTTGGGGCAGGGCGAGAATAGTCGCTATGCAGCGGCGCTGTGGCAGACGGTGCAGACCCTTTCTGCGGAGCGGGTGGAATATCGTAACGGTTTCACCCTCATTGCCAATGGTGGCTGGCGGCAGGAGGTGCAGCAGGTGCATTTTCATCTGTTCACCGGCTGGATTCCGCCTGTATGCGGTGGGGCAGAGGGGCAGGACGGCAGGCTGTGTTATCGGGATGAGAGCATCAGCATCCGTCAGCTTGCGGGCAGCCCCGGAAAGCAGCATTTTGTTCTGCTGCCCGTAGCGCAGCATGGAACTGACCAAGACCCGAACTGCTGTCTGCCGGCAGTACTGCAGGGCATCCGCTATCTGGATGAGCAGATGCAGATAGGGGAGCATGGGTATTCCCTATTGTACCGCCGCACCGGCGGCAGCACCATGGAAGCGCCGGTTTTTCATGTTCTGGCAGATACAAAAAAATAAGGGTACAACAAAAGCCGCCCTCCTCCCTTGCGGGAAGAGGGCGGCTGCTAAGTTTATTCACTCAGCATGCAGCACCGGAATTACTTCTGGGGCAGCTTGGTGGTCTGGCCGTTGTTGTAGGCTTCCAGACGCTCGTCGATGATCTCCTGGTAGCCGGCATCCAGATACTGCTGGCTCAGCTCGGCGTAGAGAGTATCGAACTCAGCGGGATCGCACTTCACCAGCTTGGCGTAGTATTCCTGCCACAGAGACAGCAGGGTGGCGCTGTACTCAGCTTCGGACTCGATAGCCACGGCGAAGATGGGATCGGAGTAAGCGTTGCCGCTGTCAGCGATGGCCTTGGTACCGGTGGTCCAGCTGTCGATCATCGCCTGAGCGAAATCCTGGGGCAGACCCTGAGGAGCAACAGCGCGGATGGAATCTTCCACGGTGCCGACGACCTTGGCGGCATGCACGAGGCAGGTCATGTCGATGTTCATGTTGTGGTTGAGCATGCCGTCGCCCATGTATGCGCCGTCAACAACGGGCAGGTTGTTCTCGCCCATCACATAGGTGGTGCCTTCGATGCCGTTCTCCAGAACGAACAGGTTCTCGGGCTGGATCATCCACTCCATCAGCATCCAGGCGGCCTTCAGCTGGTCAGCGGTAGCCAGAGAGGAGAAACCAACGATCATGCCGAAGGGGTTGTCGGCACGGTTGCGGGCGGTGGCAACGCCTTCTTCTTCCACGCTGTAAGCGGAAGCGATGGCCAGCTCAGCGCCGGGGTTGTTCTCGTAGAAGGCCTTCAGCCAGTCCACGTTGGCAGCCATGTAGCCGCCGTAGGAGTAGGTCTTGCCGTTGATGAAGTCGGTCTGCATCTGGTCGGCAGCAGCACCGGCGGTGTTCTCGGACAGGTCGAACTCGGAGGAGTACCAGCCCATGTTGTACTCAGCGTTGAGACGCTTGAGCATGCGCTCGGTGGGCTTCCAGGTCATGGAAGCGGTGCCCAGAGAGCAGTGCTGTGCCCACTCGGATTCTACCAGATCGGCATCATGGTAAGCGAAGTTGGCAACGTAAGCAGCGGAGGGAACGCCCAGACCCAGAGGAGCCTGATCGGTCAGACCGGCCTTGATGATCTTGTTGATGGCGTCCACCTGCTCGGCGTAGGAAGCGGGCACGTGGTCATAGCCCACAGCGCGCAGCCAGTCCATACGAACGAAGGTGAAGTAGGTGTAGTTGGTGTTGTAGTAGGGACGCTCGGACAGGACGAAGTAGGTCTCGCCGTTGATGTCGGTGTAGTTCAGCTGGTTGTTCTCCACCATCTTGCCGTAGTAGGTGGGAGCGACCGCCGCGAACTTCTCCAGATCGATGGTCTGCATGGCGCCGTCGGAAGCCCACTGGGCAACCTTGGGATAGTCATACTCCATCATGATGGTGGGGGTGTTCTTGGCAGCGATCAGCATGGAGTACTTGGTCATCACGTCGCCGCGGGGGATGGCAACATAATCGACTTCGATATTCCACTTGTCGCCGAATTCCTTCTGGATCCACTGGGTCCAGTAGTTGTCGTCAACAGCGGGGTAGCCGGCCTTGGCACGGTCGTACACAGGCACGGTGATGGTAACGGTCTCCG
>JAZQHO010000149.1:0-3664 GCA_045540635.1 Candidatus Limiplasma sp. | reverse complement strand
CGAAGCCGCCAGCTTTACCCTGATGAAGGAGCAGCTGCTGGGCGTGCTGGATACCCTCACCCCCCGCGAGGAGAAGGTGCTGCGCCTGCGCTTTGGTCTGGACGACGGCCACCAGCGCACCCTTGAGGAAGTTGGCCGCGTGTTCAAAGTGACCCGTGAGCGCATCCGTCAGATCGAGGCCAAGGCCCTGCGCAAGCTGCGCCATCCCAGCCGTTCCAAGAAGCTGAAGGATTATCTGGACTGATGAGCGAACAGATGCGAACCATCCGCGCCCCCCAGCTGGACGAGCGGCTGGAGACAGCCGTAGCCATGGCAGTGCCCTGCCGTATCTGCGCCGACATCGGTGCGGATCATGGGCACCTGAGCGCCTCGCTGCTCAGCCGGGGATTGTGCGAGCATGTGCTGGTAAGCGACATCAGCGATAAAGCGCTGCAGAAGGCCCGCACGCTGCTGGGCACCATGCAGCTGACCGGCAAAGTGACCTTTACCGTAGCCGACGGGCTGGACGGCGCAGCGCAGCTGCCCGAGAAGCCGGATACCATCTTTATTTTGGGCATGGGCGGCGAGACCATGGCGCACATCCTGACGGAAGGCCGAACGGCACTGGACGGCGCAACGCTGATCCTGAGCCCGCAGACCGATCTGCCGCTGGTGCGCCAGACCCTGTGCCAAATCGGCTACCGCCTGCGCAAAGAGACCGCTGTTGCCAGCGGCAAGCGCCAGTATATACTCATGCGGGCAGAGCCTGCTTTGCCCGGCGAAGCGACCTATACCAACAAGGAACTGATCCTCGGCCCCATCCTGTGCAGAGAGCGCCCCGCAGACTGGCAGCCCTACCTGCGCCGGGAGGAGCAATACACGCTCAGTGCCATCAAAGCGATGGAAAAAGCCACCACAGACAAGGATATGCAGCGGCTCGCGCAATTCCGCGAGACGCTTTCCCTTGTTCAGGAGGCACTGCACAGCTACGAACAGGAGTGAATCCCCGCCATGACCCGCCCCACCGTAGACCAGATCTACCGCTGGCTGGACAGCATCGCCCCTTTCGAGACGCAGGAGGGCTTCGATAACGCCGGGCTGCTCATCGGCGACAGGCAAAAGACCGTCTCCCGCATCATCCTTACGCTGGATCTGAGCGAGAGCGTGGTGCAGGAAGCCGCCGCCTGTGGTGCGGAGCTGATCATTACGCACCACCCCATCATTTTTTCGCCCCTTCGCCGCATAGACTATCAGACCCCCTTTGGGCGCATGCTGCTGGGGCTTACCGCTGCAGGCATCAGCGTTATTTCTGCCCACACCAACTGGGACAAGGCTCCCGGCGGCGTTGGCGATACGCTGGCAGCAGTCCTTGGCTTTGAGGATGCAGTGCCGCTGGATGGTTATGTACGCCTGGGCACGCTGCCCCAGCCCATGACGGCAGCCGCCTTTGCCGAGAAAATGCAAACCGCACTGGGCATCGCGCCGCGCCTGTACGGAAATGCCGACCGGCCCGTGCAAAAGGTAGCCGTTGCCGGCGGCTCCTACGGCGAGGGCTACGGCCTTGCGCTGGATGCCGGAGCCGATGCCTTTGTAAGCGGCGAGATCAAGCACCACGAGATTCTGGACGCCGTCGCACAGGGGCTGATCGTCTACGATGGCGGCCACCACGCCACCGAGCAGCCTGCCATGCCCGTGCTGGCAGAAAAGCTGCAAGCCTTCTGCCGCCAAAACAGCTGGCAGATCGACACCCGTCTTTCCATGGCCCCGCCTTTTGCGGGTGCTACCCATATGTGACCCGCCCGCACCGGAAGCAACGTACTCCGTGCAGGCAGAGCAAGGAGGAACACCAACATGACCCAGATCGAACTTTTGTTGCAGTACCAGCAGGCCGATATGGCTGCGGATGCGTTTGAGAAGCAGATCAAGCGCAACCCCACCCGCCTCGCCATGAAGAAAAACCGCGATTTTCTCGTGGAGCAGCAGAATGCTGCCAAGCGGCTGGAGGAAGAAGTAACGCAGATGACCGATCGTGTGGAGACCATCAAGCTGGCGATCTCGCGCCTTGAGGATCAGCTGACCCTGATGACCAAGCGTATGCAGGATACCCCTCCCGCCGACCTTGCCAAAGCCCAGCAGGCCGCCCGTGATGCTCAGAAGCTTTTGAGCGATCTGGAGGACTACGAGAAGGAAATGCGCAAGATCCAGAAGGATGCCGCCGAGCGCGACAAGCAGGAGAAGGATATCCGCGTTAAGTTCGCCAAGGTGAAGGCTGAGTACGACAAGCAGAAGGCCGACTACGAGGTAGAGTCCGTAGAGCTGATGAAGGAGCTGGATAAGAAGCGCAAGGAGGCAGAAGAAAAGACCGCCGGTCTGGAGCCTGCGCTTTTGGAGAAGTACCGTGCCATCAAGCAGCACTGCACGCCTCCTGTTGCCAGGCTCTACTCCGGCCAGTGCATGGGCTGCAACATGAGCCTGCCCCAGGCCACCCTGCGCAAGATGAAGAACGATACCGGCATCATCGAATGCGAAAACTGCGGCCGAATGCTGATCCAAATGTAATACATACACGGCGGGAGGGCGCAGAGTGCCTTCCCGCCGCGTGCTTTTTTCACATATACCCGAAGGAGGGAGAGAACGCTGTGAATATGGTGCAGATCATCGAAAAAAAGAAGCTGGGGCAAGCCTTGAGCGCCGAAGAAATCAGTTTCTTCGTAAATGGTGCGGCAGATGGCAGTATTCCCAAGTACCAGCTGGCGGCGTTGCTGATGGCGATCCGCCTCAACGGAATGAACCGTGAGGAGACCAAGCTGCTTACCCTTGCCATGACCCATTCCGGCGATGTGGTGGATCTTAGCAGCATCCCCGGCATACCGGTGGACAAACACTCCACCGGCGGCGTGGGCGATACAACCACGCTGGTGCTGGCACCGCTGGTGGCTGCCTGCGGCGTGCCGGTAGCCAAGATGAGCGGTCGAGGTCTCGGGCATACCGGCGGTACGCTGGACAAGCTGGAGAGCATTTCCGGCTTCAATGTGAGCCTTTCTGAAGAAAGCTTCCTTGCACAGGTAAAGACTGTGGGCTGCGCTGTGATCGGGCAGACCGCCAATCTGGCCCCTGCCGACAAGACCCTCTATGCCCTCAGAGACGTGACCGCCACCGTGGACAGTCTGCCCCTGATCGCCTCCAGCATCGTTTCCAAAAAGCTGGCCAGCGGTGCCAAAGGCATCGTACTGGATGTAAAGACCGGCGCAGGCGCTTTGATGCACACCACTGAGGAGAGCATCACACTTGCCCAGACCATGGTGCGCATCGGCTGCGATGCAGGGCGCAATATGGTGGCGCTTGTTACCGACATGGGCGAGCCGCTGGGCAGCCATGTAGGCAATGCGCTGGAGGTAAAGGAAGCCATCGACGTGCTGGCTGGCCGTACCGCCGGGCCGCTGCTGACCGTGGCGCTGGAGCTGGGTGCCCGCATGCTGGTGCTGGGCGGCGCAGCAAAGGACGTGCCGGAGGGTAAGGCGCAGATGGAAGCAGCGCTCAACAGCGGCGCAGGCCTTGCCAAGCTGAAGGAAATGATCATTGCACAGGGCGGCGACCCGGCCTGCTGCGACGATGTGACCCGTCTGCCGCAGGCACCGGTGGTGCTGCCCTGCCCCGCCCCTGCCGGCGGCTATGTGGCTGCCAT
>JAZQHO010000148.1:0-20169 GCA_045540635.1 Candidatus Limiplasma sp. | reverse complement strand
GTAGGCGTGGGCACGGGCGTGGGAGCCGGAGTGGGCACGGGCGTGGCGATGGGCGTGGGAGAGGGAGTGATCATGATCAGGTTGCCCTTATCGTCGTAGATGCCGATGATCTGCACCTCGCTGCGGTTGGCAGCCACATAGCCGATGGAGCCGTCTGCCAGCTTGATGGCGTACCAGCCGTTATCGGGGCCCACGTAGGTGTACTCGTCGTTGGGGTTGGCAATGGCCAGCACGCCGAACTCCTTGCTGGGGCCCTTGCGGATGTTCAGCGTAGCGGTATGGGTGATGCGGACGATACCCTCGGCCTGTGCGCCTTCGCTGTACTCATCCTGCACGAAGCCTTCTTCCACGGTGGACTTGTTGGCGGACACATAGCCCAGCTGACCCTGAGTGTAGACGATGATGTTCCAGCCGTTTTCGGTACCCACATAGGGGTAGATGTAGTCGGGCTTAACGCTGCCGATCTTCTGGTAGTCGGTACCGGGGCCGGTGCGTACATTGAGGGAGCCGGGGTTGGTGATGCGTACCACCTGACCCACACGGAGCGCCAGACCCTGCAGCGGCAGCATGCAGAGAACGAGCGCAAGGCAGAGGACAGCAAGCAATTTCCGTTTCATAGCAATTCTCCTTTGCTCATGGATGAATGATCTGCCGGGAGCGGTTGCACCCGGCGCTTTATCTGCACGGCCCGGTGGCCGGTGCGCGCCGCCCCCGCGCGTGATGGGACGGTTTTGGATCACATGGATATTATAGCATGGTTTTCCACCGGTGAAAACGCCTTTTTGCAAAACGCACAGGAAATGAGCATAAACGCGGGCGGTTGCCAAAGCGGGGGCGAATCCTGTATCATAGTGTGCGGAGGTTGATGAACGATGACCGAACGGCTTTACTACGACAATGCATACCTCATGGAGTTTGATGCCGTTGTGCAGGCGGTGCGCCCCAACGGCTCCTGTTTTGATGTGCTGCTGGACCGCAGCGCCTTCTACCCCACCTCCGGCGGGCAGCCCTACGACACCGGCCTGCTGGGCGGCGCTGCCGTGACCGATGTGAACGTGGAGGACGGTCTGGTATGGCACACCGTGGATGCGCCCCTCACCGTGGGCGATACCGTGCACGGCTGCATCGACTGGGCGCGGCGTTTTGACCACATGCAGCAGCATGCGGGCGACCACATGATCGCCGGGGCGCTGCACCGGCTCATGGGCGGCGTGACCATCGGGCTGCACATCAGCGAGGAGGTATCCACCATTGATGTGGCTATGCCGGAGGGGGTCACACGCATCAGCGAGGAGGCGCTGCGGCGTATCGAGGAGGACGTGAACGAGCACATCCAGCGGGATGTGCCCATCCGCTGCTGGTTCCCGGCTGCGGAGGAGCTGGCGGCGCTGCCGCTGCGCAAAGCCCCCACGGTGAGCGAGCATGTGCGCATCGTCGCCATCGGCGATGACGAGATGGTAGCCTGCGGCGGCACCCATCCCTCCACGGCGGGGCAGATCGGGCTGGTGAAGATCCTCTCGGCAACGCCTGCCCGGGGCAAGATGCGTGTGGCTTTTGTGGCGGGGCAGCGTGCGCTGCGGGATTATTTCCGCTGCCACGATGCGGTACGGGCTGCCGCCCAGCTGCTCTCCAGCAATGCAGACGGGCTGGCGGGCGGGGTCGCTGCCCTGCAGGAGCGCCTGCGGGCTGCGGAGTTTGAATTGAACCGCATGAAGCGGGAGATGCTGTTTGACCGCATCCCCCAGCTGCTGACGGCAGCAGAGCCGCTGCCCGGCGGCGCAAAGCTGGTCTGCGGCTTTGCGGAAGCGGATGCCGCCTCTCTGAAGGAGCTGGTCTCCCGCCTGATCGCCCAGCCGGGGGTCGTTGCGCTGATGGGTGCAAAGACCGGCGGCAGTGCGGTGTATGTGTTCGGGCGTTCTGCCGATGTGGCTGCGGATATGGGCAAGCTGCTGCGGGAGTGCGCCCAGCCGCTGGGCGGCAAAGGCGGCGGCAGGCCGGACTTTGCGCAGGGCGGCGGGTGTGAGGAGATTCTGGAGAGGGCGCGGGAGAGGGTGCGGGGCATCCTGTAAACAAAAACAATACAGCGACCCCGCCGCATGGGTGTGCGGCGGGGTCGCTGTGGGGTTGGGGGATTACCATCTAAGGCTGGACAGCTCTCAAACCATGGCGTTAAGCATATCAATGAAGCATGGAGTTCGATTACCAGCTAAACCACACAACTCTCAAACGGTCGTGGAACAGATAGATCGTTGATCCATGTTTGATTACCAGCTATAACTACACAACTCTCAAACAAATACCTTGAGCAGTTCCGGGTCATCCTTGTTTGATTACCATCTAAACTACACAACTCTCAAACTGATAACCAGCAGGAACCGCAGGAGCAGCAGTTTGATTACCATCTAAAACTACACAACTCTCAAACGAATTAACCCTATGAGGGTTAAGCCCTCCGGTTTGATTACCATCTAAAACTACACAACTCTCAAACGGCGGTTGCGCTCATGTTGATGCTCGCGATGTTTGATTACCATCTAAAACTACACAACTCTCAAACACACAGCTGTTCATATGATGAAATCCGACAGTTTGATTACCATCTAAAACTACACAACTCTCAAACCGTCGCCTTTCCGCGCATGGCTTCTTGCACGTTTGATTACCATCTAAAACTACACAACTCTCAAACGCCGTTGTCATTTCGCTTACTCCTTTCCCTGTTTGATTACCATCTAAAACTACACAACTCTCAAACCGGAGCCACGCAAGCGATAGCAAACGCAAAGTTTGATTACCATCTAAAACTACACAACTCTCAAACGCAAGCTTCTGTCATAATCGCCCCTTACCCGTTTGATTACCATCTAAAACTACACAACTCTCAAACTCTTTCGGCTTCATCGTTGCAAGCTGCTAGTTTGATTACCATCTAAAACTACACAACTCTCAAACCGCGCCCCATGCACGAACAGTGTCGAGCCAGTTTGATTACCATCTAAAACTACACAACTCTCAAACCTCAAATCGAGAGCATACGCCACAACACAACGCTGTGTGTTTTAGAAGGTATCCTTATTCTACAACACCTCCAATCGTTTTTCAAGATTCCAGCAGTTCGCAGAGATCCGCATCATAGAGCCGATGCCGCTCACCCTCCAGCCGCCGGGGCTGGGTGTGGGATTCCAGCAAAAGCAGGTTCCATTTTCTATATTGCGCCATGCTGTACAGCTGCAGAAGTTCCTGCTCCGAAAAGTACGCCTTGGCCTGCACCAGCACGAAGCACTGTTCCTTCAGCAGCCGATCCAGAAGTGACAGATATTCATACAAAGTCTCATGGGGCGGCAGACCTTCCAGATCCACCCGGAAGTCCATGGCTTTCAAGAGGGCAAGCAGATTTTCGCTCTGTTCGTAAGCCACAGGATAGTCTGCCAGCGCAGCCAGCTTGGCCAGATACTCCTGCAGCTGCACAGAGAGCCGGATGTTCTCCTCCGCCATGGTCTCCTGCGCTTGCAGGAGCAAAGCGGAAAACAGTTTGGTCTGCAAACGTTTATCCGGTGCAGACAGATGGGCATAATCCGCTATCACCTGCAAGTGACCGGTACAATCCAGCAGCCGGTCATTGACGGATAAGACGAAGCGCCCCTCCCGGCTTTCTGCCTGCTCGGTCAGTTCGAAAACCAGCGTGCGGAACATGGCAGGGTTTTCCACGGTAAGCACCTGAATACCGTTTTCCCGGAAACGAATGGGTTCTGAAAACAATGGATGCACCAGCTTCACAGATAGATCGTCCTTTCATCGCTGTCAATGATCTCGCTTCGATGCTCCCCCACCACATACTCCATGCGGGTGTATTGCTTCTCAGTGATCACCAGCATCTGCACAAGTCCTGCCGGGGGCTTTTCCCGGCGCACCGCCTCCATGATGGCACCTGCTGCGGACATATTCAGCGCCAGCTTGGCATAGACCGATTCCTGCACCATAATAAAGCCATTGCGGATCAAGTGTTTGCGAAAGCGGGTGTACTCCCGCCGCTCTGCGCTGGTTTGTACCGGCAGATCAAAAAAGACCATTACTCTCATAAATCTATAGCTCATACTCGCACAGGCGTATCTCGCCCGGATCATCATTCTGCAAAGCACGGAACACACTGGCGCAATACAGCCGGAGGGCGTAGAGCAGCACATGGCGTTTCCCATCCAGCGTCACCTCGCTGCTGAGCAGCTCCACCAATCTCCGCTTTTCTTCTTTTTCAAACACCTCGGGGCGCATTTCTACCACCGTCTTATCCACAAGGGGTCTGAGGGGTTCCATCAGGTCGCAGCCCAGATTGAAGGCATTGAAGGTATTATCGTGAAAAATGCCCAGCTGGGTCAGATAACCGGCAGCGCAGATCTCCCGGTTGACGGCCGACAGGATAAGCCCGTAACCATAGTTGAGGGCAGCATTCACCGGGCAGGGTAACGCTCTGGAAAACTCCATACCGAACAGAGCGTTGAAGTAAACCTTGGCAGCGTGGCCTTCCCGGTTGGTGGCATCCCCCGGCTGCAGCTGGCGCAGATAGCCGGTCAGCAGGGCGGCCTGCGGTTTTTCCTGCCATAACAGCACATCCCGCTGGTTGCGGATCTTCGCCCGGATGATCTCTGTCCACACACTTTGGCGGGTATTGGGCTTCCAGCTGATCTGCTGGCGTATCTTGGCGGTGGAATCGTGGCTGCCGCCGGTGGGCAGCACCTCGCCGCAGGGGTTGCGCTGCTTGTCGCAAAAGATGATCTTTACCTTATGGGATAGCAGCTCGCAAACCGCATAAGCGGTCAGGGAGACCGCCGTACTCTCCAGCATGAGTACGGCGATCTCGCTGATATGGACACGTCTGGTCTCATCAAGGGTGCGCACCACCAGATAGTCCATTTTGTAGTCTACTTTGGCATTGCTGGAGATGACCACCACACGCCAGCTCAAAACTCATCTCCCAGAAGGTCAACCTCCTGCTCGAAGAAACCGGTAACGGATTGGTGGATCATAACAAAATGGTTTGCAGTGTAATTCATCAAATTCTTCGATGTAAGCAGAATACCAATACCAACTTTGCCACACAATAGTTTCAAGTCAGCACTGGCAGCAGTCGTTCTAAACAAATTCAAAATCTGAAGCAGCACCTGACATTGATCGTGTGCTGACAATTCTTCGAAACATTTCTTGTTTTCCAACAATGTTTTTCTAGCAGTCGAATAACGCACCACATACCTCGATGTACCCAACTTGTGCACCAACAAGTCATACATAACAGAGTTTTTTTCTTTTGTAATACCATCGAATTTTGTTATGTTCAAATCGATGCGTGCCTCTACACAACGGGTGATATATTTCCCTATGCTTTTCAAATATTGCGCCTGTTCTGAAGAAAGTACCAATTCATTTGCATTCTTATAGATTATCTGAGAGCCTGTACGACCCGAGATATGCATCCTGAACCCATCAAAAGACACCAAAGAGTTGATCTTGATCTTCCGAATCAGAATCTTCGGTTCCTTCAGTCCCAGCATCTTCTCGCAGTACAGTTCCGGCTGTGCCTCATACATAGCCTTGTGCATCAGCATGACCGCCTCGATGGAGCGGGCCCGCTTTTTCTTCTCGGTATGCTCCACCAAGCAGAAGTAAGCACCGGTCAGCTTGTTGTACCCGCCATAGTTCTGGATGGTCATACGGGGGTCGCTGGCTTTTGCCATCGCCTGACCGCTGCCCTTGGGCACCAGCAGCTGGTCGAACAAGCCACCAGTCACCTCATGGGCATACCGGGTAAACAGAATATTATTCTTGCGCATGGTATGCCGCACCGTTGCGATGCTGCCTTCGTCGCCTTTGCGCCATGCCACCTCGCCGCTACGCTCCACATCATGGTCGAACATGCGGTTCATGCTGTAGGTCTGCCCGCCTTTGATAAAGTTGATGGGGTTGCGGGTAAACTTGACATGGTAAACATTGCCCACAACAATGTTCAGATACGCATCCTTGGCGTGGTGGAAATCGTTCACCTCGCGGCACTTCACAAACAGAGGATCCTGCCGGGTCTCCATATTCCTGCACGCCCATGCCTGCACCTGCGTACCATCAGCCAGCAGCCGCTGATCCTGCCGGAAGGAGGATACATTCTTCGCCTTTACATAAACCACCTTGTCTGCACCCTGATAGCGCTCCTTCAGGATCTCCGCCACGATCTTGCAGGCTTGGCTGGTCTCCACCAGCTGGCGGTCAATAAAGCCGGAAAGCTCATCGTCGGTAAAGCCGGTATGGCGGGTAAGGCGGTTGTACTTTTCGGCAGAGATCAGACCCCTTCCCTTCAGCATTGCCCAGAAGCCCCGCATCCGCTCACGAACCTCCGCCGCAAGGGGGAAGCTGTCGCTCTTGGCTGCATTCAGCTGCTTCTTTACCAGCACCCGGTTGGTCAGGCTGTCATCCTTCACTCTCATCTGAGGATAGATGTGGTCGATATCATAATCCGCATTCAGCCGTTCCAGATCGATGGGCTCGCCGCTGTACATGCACTTGCCCAGCT
Source organism: Candidatus Limiplasma sp. (assembly GCA_045540635.1). GTDB lineage: Bacteria > Bacillota > Clostridia > Christensenellales > Aristaeellaceae > Limiplasma. The sequence continues at coordinate 13,616 of JAZQHO010000148.1, read as the reverse complement.
GTGTAAAATACAGGTACAGCTTGGTGCTGCGCAGAGCGGCATCGTCAAGCTGCTGCAGCTGCCCATAAACCTCGGCATATTCCTCCTTACAGCCGGCATACAGAGCCTCCAGCTGCATTTTTCGGGAGGTGGTGCGCTTGTTTTTCTCGCCCTCCTCACGAGTCACCTCAACGAAAACACGCTTGGGTTCGCCGCCCATGATCTTTTCGATCTCCGCAACGATGCGCATCGCCTGATGAATGGCACGGCGAATGCCGGGAGATGCATAGCTGTCGGCAAGTACATCATCGATGGTGCGCGCTTTGCCTGCATATTTTTCTCGGCGGTAGGCTTCCACAGCAGTACCAAAGCCGTAGCGCTCCGAAAGCAGCTCCATCAAATTCTCGTTGGTCTGCCAAAGCATATCGATAATGGAGGTAAGCTCGTCGGTCTCCGGGTCTGCGTGCTTGATCTCCGTAAGAAACTCGGCAGAAAGCCTGCCCCAGCCCTTAAAGCTGCTGCGGTTGCGGATCACATACGCACGATCATCCTCGGAAAGCTGCTTGCCGTACTCCTTCTTGAGCCAGCGTTCCAGAAGCTTGCGATCTTCGCCGAAAAGCACGATGTGCCGGATAATGTCCTCCACCATCATGGTGGTGTTCTCCCGCTGAAGGATCCGGGCAAAGATGCGGTAGCCATTCAGCGCCACACGAAATTCCTTATCGATGCCGGTCAGCTCGTCCCCCTTCTGCATCAGACCGTTTGCCAGCAGGAAGCTCTTTACCATCTGGAAGGTGCCCTTGCCGTTTGCCAGCAGACACTCGTTGAAAATACGCTGTTTGGTGTCCACATCGATCAGTTTATCATTGATGCGGATCTTATTGATCATATTCAGTGCAGTAAAGCGGCTGTAGAGAAGGGAATCGGTGGGCAGCACCGGCTCGCCGATGTAGCTACAAACAGCGGTCATGCGTGTAATGAAATTTTCTGCACACTTTTCCAGATCCACGACCTTTTCGAAATCCACGGGGTGATCTTCTCACCGGTACGCACCACCCAGCTGTGGTCGTGCTTGGGATCGCGGCAGCTGTACAGCGGTCCTACATAATACGGGATGCGGAAACGGAACATAGCCAGAATGCGCTCGCTGAGCGTAAGGCCGCTTTCATCCTTTTGGTTTAAGAAGGGCAGGTAGGCTTCTGCCTTCTTCAAGATCAGTTCCAGCTCCTGCTCATGCAGCTGGTGTGGGATAACGCCATTGTTCTTGCTGGTCTGCATGGCAAGGAAGGTGCCGTTTTCCAGACCGGTCTTTATATCGGCTGCAAGCTGCTTGTTTTCCTCGCTCAGCAGCGGCAGCACCGCATCCAGCTGTTTTTTGGCATATTTGCTGAAGTTCTCATAGCTGCAGCGGTAGTTGGCAGCCCGGTGGCCGGTGTATGCGCTGTAGTTATCCAGCTTTGCACGGGCAGCGCCGAACATTTCCTTGTATACCTTGGGGTCGTGGCGCAGCAAACGCTTGAACACCTTCAAATCGCATTCGTGCTGTTCATATACCGCCACCTTCGCCTCCGACAGAAGCGCCTTACCCGCACGCAGCTCATCCAGCAAGCTCCAGTCATACAGCTTCTTGATCAGGTACACAAGCTGCATATCCTCATTGAGCACATCTGCCAGCTCTGCTTCTTTGCTGTCGAAATCGCCTTTGAAGGTGATGCTCTTGTCATCCTCCTTGGAAAACTCACGGTTCAGCAGTGCAGAAGGCTTCACGGCTGCGCCAGCCAACAGATCACAAACAGCCAATTGCTGGATATCTGCCTTGGTATAGCCGGAGATCTTACGCAGAGCCGTTTTTTTGCCGGTGGTGCTCAGCTTGCGGTCAGTGAGTGCCGCACGGAATCCCTCCGGGTCTGCAAGGTCGAAAGGCACATCATATTCGTTGGCAAGCAGCGCCTTCAGTTCGTCAAGGCAGCTTTCGAAGGTAACATCCTCCAGATTCATATCGCCAAACAGAAAATGACCCCTGTTCTTCAATATGTGGTGGATCGCCAGATATACCAGACGTATGTCGAAGGGGTGGTCTTTCTTCATCAGCGCAAGGCGCAGGTGATAGATGGTGGGGTATGCCTTGTGGTAATCCTTATCGGTAAAATCGTGGTCTGCAAAAAGCGTATAGCGCCCCAGCGGCTGCCCGTTTTCCATGAACCGCTTGTCGTTTTCCAGAAACTTGCTCTCATCCACCCGCAGGAAGAGTGCCGGATCCACCTTGGCGATCTCGTGGGCAAACTGCTCCCTCAACCATTCAATGCGCTGCTTGCGGCGTTCGATGCGTCGGCGGGCTACACGGAAGGTACGCCTTTCTGCTGCTGTCTGCGCAGGGTCGAACAGGCGCACGCCCCACAGGGCTTTGCCGTTCTTTTTCTGAATATGGTACTCCATATCGGTAACTGCCCAGCCGACGGAGTCGGTACCGATATCCAAGCCGATAAAGTAATCCTTCACCATTCGTTCCTCCTTTTATTTGACAAACAAGAATGCGGTATGCTATGATGTAATTGTTAGATTACCATCTAACTACACAACACGTTCAAATACGGCGTTGCCAAACACGTTGGGTCGTCCAACTTCACAGTGTGTGAGCAAAATCCCGCTACGGCGGGTTTTTTGTTTGCCTTCTTTTCGGTTGCTTACAGCATAACCATATTATACCACAGCCTACAGAGACGGTCTACTTTGCATGGCAGATCGCACACCATCAAGCGCAAAACAGGAGCAGCTCCGCAGCCGCTCCTGTTTTGCATTTATTCCCCTGTGTTCAATTTCCCTCACTCCACCACCATCGCAAACCCGCCGTTCACGCTCAGGGGCACGGTCAGCACATCCCCCTTGCGCACGGTCATCTGCTCCACACGCATCAGGTGCATATCGTGCTGGTGGTGCGCAGGGCGCTGGCTCATGGCCTCCAGCCGGGCTACCAGCGCCGCATCCGGGGCAGGCAGGCTGCCCTCCGCCACATCAAAGGGGCGTTCGTCGCTGAGATCATCCGCATAGAGGGTGACGGTATAGTCCCGCCCTTCCTCAAGAAAGTCGAAGCACACACGGCTGTTGCGGGGACGGCGGGCACAGATGCCACCCACATACCACACATCCCCCTTGCGGCGGGCCATGGTGACAAAATTGGCGGGATAGGCCTCCAGCACCCGGGTCTCATCCCACGCAGCAGGCACACGGCTCAGGAACGGACGTGCAGGATGCGCCAGCACTGCCTCCGCACCCTCGCCGATGTGCAGGATGTAGCTGGTAAAGATCACCGTCAGCGCTGTCTGGTGCGCATCGGTGGTGCCGGTCAGATAGGTGTTGTAGCACACGGGGGTGTAATCCATGGGGCCCATGGCGTTGCGGGTGAAGGGCAGGGTACAGTTGTGCGCCGCATCCGGCCCGCCCGGCAGGAAGGTGGAGAAGTTCTGCAGATACTCCCCGCCCATCACGCCCTCGCGGGTCATCACATGAGGCCACGTGCGGCTCTCGCCCGCAGGCTTCATGCAGCCGTGGAAGTTGACCATCAGCTTATGCTTCGCTGCGATCTCTGCCAGATAATCGTACTGCTGCACCCGGTGCGCACCGTCCGATTCGAAGAAGTCGATCTTCACGCCCACAACGCCCCACGATGCCCACAGGCTCAGCTTCTCCTCTGCGATCTCCGGCGAGCGGATGGCGGCGCTGTGCTCCCAGATCCAGATCTTGACCCCCTTCTGCTCTGCGTACTTCACCAGCTCGGGGATATCCACCGTGCCGGGCCAGCCGCCGTCTGCCAGATAGTAGTCAAAGCCCATGGCAGCGGCATAATCCACATACTCCCGGCAGCGCTTGGGATCCTTGGTGGAATCGTTCTCGGTCATCCAGCTCCAGGCAGCGGTGCCTGGGCGGATGAAGGACTCATCCTCCACAATGGAGGGGGGATTCAGATTCTCCAGCGTGTTGGAGGTTGCAATGGCGTTCAGATCGCCGCAGAGCACCACGCGCCACGGCGTGCGCAGCGGCAGACGGGTCGCCGTGCCGCCCAGCTGATCCGGTGCCTGACGCACCTTGAGGGTGGTGGGCTCCGCCTCGGTGGCGCAAAGGGTGCTGCTGCCGTAGTCGCCAAAGACCGCAGCCTCTGCATACAGCGCCCATATGCCCCTGCCGCAATCGGTCAGCACGGGAAAAACAAGGTTGTTCTGCCACAGGTCGCATCGGGGAATGGGGTGATAATGATCCTCGTAGGAGAAGGTGTACTTCATGCCATACACCTGCCCGGCGGTCTCCGGGATGTCAAAGCCCGTGGTCTCGCCCAGCACCACGCACTCCCCTTCGCCATCCACCAGCAGGCGCAGGGCTGCGCCGTCATCATAGACGCGGGCCTCTACCGTCAGCTGACCTTCGGCATTCGCAAAACGCAGGCTGAGGGTGTTGGCATGGTCGCGGCACTCCGCCTTCTTGAATGCGGGGATGCGGTAGGTATCATCAATCTGCCCCCGCTCCTGCCCCACAAGGGCAAAGCCGCCGGTCAGGTCGCAGCCCTCCAGCCGGATGCCCAGCGGCGAGCCGTCGGTGAGGGCAACGCCATCCATATCGGCGTTCCAGAAAAGCTTGCCTTCCTGCAGCATAATGTGAAGATAGATCCGCCCGCCGGGGGATTGTACAGTAAAACAGGCCATGGTTCGTTCCTGCCTCTCTTTTTTCTTTTTTGGGGATGAGCACCTGATGACAGCGTAACACAAAAACAGGGACAATTCAATCCCGAATCGGGCTGCCGGGCAGCCGGATAGACAAACAGTGCCCCGGGGCGTATCTGCGCTCCGGGGCTTCTGCGATGCGGCGCTCAGGCCGTTTCTTCTTTTTTGAGCCGCTGCACCCAGCCCACGATCTGCCCGGAGAGAACCACCGTCAGCAGGCTGTAAACGATCCTGCCAAAAGGGATATAGCTCAGGGAGATCAGCAGTACGCTCAGGTCGCTGACCAGATACACATGCTCCACATTCCAGCCGAAGCGTTTGTGCAGGCTCATGGCGAGGGCATCATCGCCGCCGGGAGCGCCGCCGCCCAGCATGCTGATGCCTGCGCCCAGACCCACAAACACAGCGCCCAGCAAGGCGCAAGCCAGCGGCGAGGTGATGAGCCCGGGCCACAGAGGGGCGAAGGGCTCCAGCAGGGCATAGCTGAGGGAGTAAACGCCGACAGCGATGCCGGAGTAAGCTAAAAAGCTGCCTCCCAGCACCCGCCAGCCGATGGCGTAGCAGATGCCGTTGAGCAATATGCTGCTGATGGCGGGAGAGATGCCCAGCCAATGGTACAAAAGCAGCTCCAGCCCCAGCGTGCCGCCTTCGGTAACGTGGGAGAAGGCATGGATATTGCACACGCCGAAAGCCTGTATGGCGCTGCCGGCGATCACCAGCAGGATGCATCCGGGGCGCAGATGACTTACGAGGGCGCGGAGGGTTGGGAGGATCTGTTTCAAGATGGGATCAGTCCTTGCGGGGGGAATGTTGCTGCCGGTGTATGGGCGGCAGCTGGTACTATTATACATCGTCAGCCGGCAGGTGGCAAATGGAGCGGGCATGGCAAAGGGCTGCCACAGATTCTGCGGCAGCCCCTGCAATCGATAAAAAGTATTACTTGATGGTCACATTCGGCACATTGCCGCCCATAATGATCGACTGATCCACAGGGTTGCCGCCGTTCATGGTGCAACCGTCAAAGGAAAGAGCCAGACCGTTGCTGCCGGCGAGCACAACACGGTTGTTGAATTCGCAGCCAATAAACTCGGTGGGAATATAGTAACGCGTGCCCTTTTCGCTCCAGATACTGGTCTGATCCGTGCTGCCGAAGATGCAATCCTCGAATTTCGCAGCAGCACCGGCATAACCGCCGATCTGCACCCGGCCTTTTTCAAACACACAGTTCTGAACCAGCAGGGATTCGCCTACCACGTCAAAATGGATCGCCTTCGTGGCGCAGTTGAAAACACAATCCTTGAACACAGCGTTCTTGCAGTAGGTGTAGTTGATCGCATTTTCAGCTACAAAGTCGCAGCCTTCAAAAGTGACGTTCACGCTGCTGCCGATCTTTACCTGACTGACCACCACAGCATCGTTCACAGTCAAATCACTGGCGATGGAACCGCCAAAGGTCACTTTCGCACCATTGGCGTTGATCTCGGACACCTGCTGCAGGTTGGCGGGCATCGTTACTTCGCTGCCGGGAGCCAGCGTGATACTGGTAGCGCCGTCTGCGATAGCCTTATCGATCACATCCTGCGTGTCGTACTGCTGACGGATGGTGTTATTGGAAGCGGTAAAGCCGCTGGGCTTGTACTCCTGATAGCCGCTGTTGCCGGCACCGAAGGCGAAGCCGCCCACCTGCGGGCTGCTGTAGAGAATGGTGTTGTTGCTGGCAGTACAGTTAACGGCGGTGGTCTTATCGTAGTAAGAGGTGCCCACCATAGCGCCCACGTTGTGGTAGCCGGAGATGGTGCTGCCGCTTACATCGCAGCCATCCAGTTTCAGAGAGCCGCCATCCGGCGGAACGAAGCCCACCAGAGCGCCAACACGGATGCCCTTGGTAGCCACGGAAGAACGGGCAGTGACAGAGGAATCCACAACATCCACATTCTCCATCACAACATGGCCATACATATAGCCGATCACAACGGCAGTGAAACGGTCGCCCTCGACCTTGCTGTTCTTGAAGGTAAGATCCTTAATGGTATAGCTCCGCAAATTGGAGCCGATGAAGCCCGTCTGATCCGCGCCGGTAACGGTGAGATTGGAGATGGTATGACCGTTACCGTAGATCAGCTGCAGAGCCTTGCCGTTCTGGCCGTTGAGCTTTGCGGGCGTCCAGCTGCGGCCGCTCAGATCAATATCCTCCATCAGTTCGATGGTGGTGATGTCGGCTGTAAGGTTGGCCATCACACCGGCAAGCTGCTCGGCGGTGTATACCTTCGCAACGCCGTTTTCCACGGTGGGCATTTCCGCAACACCGCTCCAACCGGAGGCATCGGCATCGTAAAGGTTATTAAAGCTGTCTTCTTCGTAGGGGAGCTGAGTCGCTTCCAGCACAACAGCAAAGTCGGAATCAATGGTCAGGTTCTGATACTCGTTGCCCGCTTCTTCCCGCATCTTCAGGGCAAGGGTAAGGGTACAGCTCTCGCCGGGCAGCAGACCGCCGGAGACCGTATTGTTGCCTGCCAGCACATCCACAAGGGTGCCGACCTTATACTCATCGGTCAGCTCGGTGCGGCTCTTGATCCTGCGTGCAGGCTCCATGCTGTACACATCGATCACCTCAGCCAGTTCGGAAACCGTGCCGCCTGCCTTGATGCGCAGATGATAGCTCAGCGCCAGATCGCCCACGTTGGCCACCCGCAGATGGCGAACCTGTGTATAACCGGGCTCCCACAGCGCGTAATCGAAGATAGCGCCTTCGGAAGCATCCAGCCAACCGTCGTTAACGGGCACAGAAGAGGTACCGTCTGCCCAGTGCATCTCCACATCCAGCACACCGGCCTTTACGATATTGCCGGTGGTTGTCACCTCATCGGTGAACCAAGCGATCGTGTTGCCGACGACCAGTGTGGTGCACGCAACCAGTGCGAGGATCATCAGCCAAAGACGGGAATGGTTTTTGATGCTTTTCATTGTTGCTCCCCCATTGCATTGCCTCAGTTTTGGAAACGGTGTGGGCGCTGTTCTTTCGCCCATACTTCTTCACTTCATTATAAATCGTATCCAAAAAATGTCAATAGCGAACGTTATTTTTATTTCCTTCATCTGCCGCTCGCATCCCCTTGTCATCCATCAGATGGCTGTGCTAAAATGGCTGCAACAAAACAAAACCCGCCGGAAGGTTTGCCCCACTTTTTCTGTACGGAAGGATGATAACAGCATGAAACTTTTGCTGAAAAACGCCCGGATCTACGATGGCACAGGCGCAGCCGCCCGAAACGGAGATGTGCTTATTGACAACGACCGCATCGTGCAGGTGGGGACTGCGTTGCCTGCCGAGGAAGCGGAGCAGGTGATCGACCTGCAGGGGCTGTCTCTGGCTCCGGGCTTTATCGATGCCCATTCGCACAACGACTGGTTTGCCCTGCGCAGCGACCCGCTGCCCTGGTTCGCGCCATTTATCCGGCAGGGCATCACCACCTTTGTTACCGGCAACTGCGGCATCTCCACCGTAGGTTTTGACCAGGACTGCCCCCATGCAGACATCATCGGTGCAGGGCTGTTCAGCTTTGGCGATGCAAAGGAGCGCAGCGGCTCCCTGCAGGCGTATTTTGATGCCGCCGATGGTGCCATGCCCTGCAATCTGGCAGTGCTGGCCGGCCACTGCACCTCCCGTGCCGCGGTTTCCGGCAGCGTCAACCGCCCGCTGACGGAGGAGGAGGAAAGCCGCATGCTGGCGCTGATGGAGCAGGCGCTGCAGCAGGGTGCGGCGGGCATCTCTCTGGGCCTGATGTACGATCCCGGCCTTTACGCCCAGAAAGAGGAGCTCAAAAAGGTGGCTGCGCTGTGCGCCAAATACGACCGGCCGCTGACGGTGCATCCCCGCGCCAACTCCGCCGTGTCAATGTCCTACCCGGAACTTTTGGGACGCTCCCATCTGCTGCGTGCGGTGGATGAGCTGAAGGAGATCGCGCTGGAGACCAAGTGCAAGCTGCACTACTCCCATGCTATTTTCGTCGGCCGCCGTTCCTTCAAGGACAAGACCGAGTTTCTGCAGATCATGAACAGCCTGCGCGAAGCGGGCGTGGATGCCATGTTCGACATCTACAACGAGCTTTTGGGCGTATCGGTGATCACGGTCATCCTGCCGGCATGGTATCAGGCCATGTCTGTCGAGGAGCGCCGCAAGCCCCTGAACCGGCTGAAGCTGACCGTGCTGGTCTATGCCTCCAGCCTGCTGCTGGGCTTTGGCTTCAAGGATATTCAGGTCGCCTACATCGGCAAGGGCTTTGAGAAGTACGAAGGCAAATCTGTGCACGACATTGCCAAAGAAGAGGGCATGAGCGACCTGAACGCCTACCTGATGCTTTGCGAGAAAAGCAACTTCAAGGGGCGCGTCAACATGGGCCCCTACACCACGCCGGAGATCATCGCAGATTTTGAGCACAACGGAAACTGCCTGTACATGACCGATGCGTGGGTGGCGGAGTTTGGTGTGCAGAACCCTGCCATCTACGACTGCTTCCCCAAATTCCTGCGGGATTCCCTCAACGGTACCGGCGACACGCTGGAAAACACCATCCGCCGCATGACCGGCGCTACGGCAGACCGTTTCCAGCTGACCGACCGCGGCTACATCCGCCCCGGCTGCTTTGCCGATCTGACCGTCTTTGACGAGGCGGAGATCAAGGCCGCCCAACCCGATCAGGAGAAGTCCTTCGGCATCCGGCAGGTCTTTATCAACGGCAGGCAGGTGCTCAGCGGCGATGTGCTCAACGAAGAAGCGCTGAAGGTTTCCGGCCGTGCCATCCGGATCGGATGATGGAGCGGGTGCTTTGGTGATATGGATGACCCGGGCTGCTTTTGTGGGGCAGCCCGGGTGGTTTGTTTATTCCATCAGCGATCCACCGGCATAGTGCATGCGCTTGAGGTTGACAGAGCGTTCATCAGTTATCCGTTCCTTGGTCTGTCAGTCAGGCTCACCGCTTGATGTCGTAATTCATATTCATCAGATTCCGGATCGTCTCCACATCATCGGTGATGTTCGCATCACCGTGGATGGTGTGTTTGATGACACTGGAAGCAACGGCAAAGTTGACCATATCCATCGGGCGATAGTCGTTCATCATGGCGTAGATCAGGCCGCTGGCAAAGGCAGCGCCGCCTCCCACGCGGTCAAGGATGTTAAAGGTGAACAGCTTGCTTTCAAAGGTGTGACCCTGATACCACATAAAGGCCTTCAGGCTGTTCTCGCTGCCGCTGTGTGCATAGCGCACATGGCGGGCAATGCATTTGATGTTGGGGTAACGCTCCACAAAGTGCTGGAACACCTCATCCTGCTGCTCATAGCTGGGCTGCAGGGGAACGCCATCCTTCCAGTCGCCCTTGGTATGGTCGCTTTCATCTTTCCAGAGATGATAAGGCTCGATACCGAACAGCACCGTGATGTATGGCAGACATTCAGTACAGAAATCGCGTGCAGCCTCCCACGTCCACAAGCGGCTGCGGAAGTTACCGTCGAAGCTGATGGTCATGTTTTTGGCATGTGCCGTTTTGAGCAGCTCCATGATCAACTGGGGGCAGTTGCCGCCCACTGCGGGCGTGATACCACTGAGATGCAGCCAATCGAAGCCATCCAGCAGCGCTTCCAGATCCACCTTCGAAAAATCATATTCGGTAATGGCACTGTGCTTACGGTCGTATGTGACCTTGCTGGCACGGATGCCATAGCCGGTCTCCAGATAATAGGTGCCCAAACGGTGCGTAGGGGTCTCTGCATGGCTGGACAGGATCACAGGGGTGCAGTGCACATCGTTGGAGCGCAACCAGCGCACAGCGCTCTTGCCGAGGCTGTTGTTGGGCACAACGGTGAAAAAGGTGCTGTCGATGCCCAGATTGGCAAGCGCCAGTGCGATATTGGCTTCGCTGCCGCCGTAGCTGGCATCAAAATTATTTGCCATGCGTATCTTGTCATAGTTAGGCGGCGTAAGGCGCAGCATGATCTCGCCCACAGTAATGAATTTCTGCGGGCTTTTCTGGTTTCGGAGCAAAGGATTGTTGTGTTCCATAATGAGCCTCCTTTGTTTTTGCAGATCAACAACGGCGGATATGATTGTTTACGTTTGCATTTATCTGTATTATATGCCATAACAACCAACTATTTCAAGGCGTAAATATCCGCCGGTTGCAGCGGGGTGCAGAACCGCCGATCGCCATGAGGATACTGGGCCACGCGGACTACCAGACCACGGCCAACATTTACACGCACCTCAAGTCCGAAATGATGAAGAAATCCAGCGTGGATATGGAGGACGTATTCCGCCGGAAGCAGGAAGCCAAAGGCGTACTGGCGAAGGCGCAGACTACAAGGGATAAGCGATCCCGGAAGCCGATATTGGATATGAGCCTGCCGTGGGCGGGAAAGCTTTGATAACAATAGAAAATAATCGCTATACAACTCGATTAAAAGGCGCTTCAAAGGGGATGCTCCTTTTGTTACATATAGGTGTATTTGTTGACGGATTATGTAATGATCGGTATACTTAATATAGTCTCCAGTCATTGAGCTAGGATGCCATATGACACTATCTGGTGGTTGCACCCTGTTCGCGGAAAAAACATGGTATATTATGACCAATAAAACCGATGGAGGTATTCTATGCCTAACATGATCCCCGTTGAAGGCAATAATATGCCTGTTGAAATCGAACAGGATTCAATACCCGTTCCTGTAAAAGGAAAGTGTCTATACATTACGCAGAAAAATCAGCACTTCGATTTTCGTGCGCTTTTGGGTCAAATTGTGCAATGTGTGAACATGGGCGAAATCATTGCTGAGATTAAGGCTGGAACCCAGTATGTCGTTCAAATTCCTGCTGAATTCCAAGCTGCCTATGAATCCGGCGAAATGTTTATCATGGAAAACATGAAAACTGGTAAAATGTGGCCCAGTCTGATGAGAATCGCTGAAAACGGAAGACAGCAGGTAGTTACACCTCTTCCAATCGCAAAACAAGCAATTGTCCAAGGAAACCCGGTTCAGCAGCTTGCAAATGGACACTACAATATGCTCATGCAGCAGCAAGTGGCACAGCTAACCGAACTATTGGAGCGTACCTATAGAGCTGTAGAGCGTATTGAACATGGACAGATGGATGACCGCATTGGACTTCTTGAAGCAGGAAAGACCGGGTTGATTCTAGCAATGTCCATGCCTGAAGGGGACGATCGCAGTCGTCAAATCGATTCTAGCAGACAGAACCTTCTCGTCGCACAGGCACAAATCAAAAAGGCGCTGGAGCGTCGTGCCCATGAATTTGATCCATTACCTAAGGCCGCTCCCGTTCGCTTTCTGCACGAGGTTGCTCATAACGGTTACTTGGCCGAAAAGCGAAGAGCTGTACAAGAAATGCAGGAGTATTATGATTTGTATCTGCAAGCGACGAAGCTACTTGCGGCATCCTATGTCATGTGCGGTAATCTGCAGACCGCAGAGGAAACCTTTCGTTTGAGCGAAGCAACCATTCGCACTATTGATTTTAGCAAAGTAGCAACCATTCGCTATCAGCATAAGGAATTGACAGATATGTTCTATTCCGCCCCTGTTGAATATATCGCCACTGAGCGGGCTGTGTGTTTGGAAGAAGCAAAGCGTTATGACTATGTAGCCCTTGAAGTTAGTGGGGAAGAATTGTTGGAGGTGCTAGAGAATGAATAAACAAAAACGGTTCAAGAAGCAAACTGTCAATAGTAATGCTGACAAAGGGATGGAACAAGGCGCAAAGACTCTGAAGGGTATACTGTACATAACTCCTTTCGTCGCGTTTGCTGTCAAGAATAAAGACAAACTCAAGCCCCTTGGAAAAAGAGTGGGTAAATTCGTACTTGAGCGAATCATGAAATTATAGTAGAATGGCAAGGTTCTAAAGAAGGATACAATGCCTAGAGAAGCTGCCGATTATGCGGCAAAATATAGGACGCTGTCTTTGGCCCTTTCCCCGAGGTTGCACATCCGTTGCACGAAAAAAAGCGCCAAAGACGGCGCTTTATGCAAAAGAGACAAAAAAGAACCGGAAACCCTTCAGTTTCCGGCTTTTTCTGTGAAATGACTCAAAAACTAATACAATTCCCGGCTATCGTTTTGCAATAACCCTTTCGTTTTGCAATAACCCTTTCGTTTTGCATTGGGTGCATTTGGGTGCAAGATGGGTGCAGCTGGGTGCAAACTGAAGCTCGGTGGGTGCAACACCGAGCTTTCGTTTTGTCATCAATTATTCAATACAGTCAGTTTGCAATCATGTCAATACCCCTCTGGAGAGTTGCAGCATCAATCGCGCCCACTGCCTGCGCGATCACATGCCCTTCTGCGTTGATGAAGAAGGAAGTCGGCAAAGAATAGGCTCCATAGGTCATTGCTGCTTCAGATTTGGTATCGAACAGCACAGGGAAATCATATCCGTTCTTCTCGATAAAGGCAGAGGCAGTTTCAACAGTCTCGCGTCCGCCATCGGTCATGTTAACCATGACGAAGTGAACGTCACCGCCCAGTTCGGCATACTTTTCATTGAAGTCAGGCATCTCACTCTGGCACGGTCCGCACCAGCTTGCCCAGAAGTTCAGCACGATAGGCTTGCCAAAGAAACTGCTCAGCTTCACAGGATTTCCTTCTTTGTCGATGACTTCGAAGTCGGGAGCTATGATGTCTTCGGGTTCCTCATTCGCAGAAGTGTCAGCCGCTTCAGTGGATTCGCCTTCTGGAATTACCTCTTCCGCTGCAGGTTCGGGAGTGGGCTGGGGCGCGGCGTGAACGATCATGTGTTCAGCAGTTACATCCTGTCCCAGCCTGTCGTACAGCACATATGCGCCGCCGAGCAGGAGTACGAAAACCAGTACAATAACGAGTAATGTATTCTTGTTCTTCATAGTATCACCTCA
>JAZQHO010000147.1:0-8327 GCA_045540635.1 Candidatus Limiplasma sp. | reverse complement strand
TTGCCGCCCGGGGAGCCGTAGGCTCCTAGGCAAACGGTGCAAAGTCGTCAAAAAAGCCGCCGTAGGCGTGTTTTTTGACGAGCTGAGGCGCAGGGAAATTGCTTCCCCTGCGCCTCATGTTTTTTCAATTGCTCCTGTTTTTCTGTTATCCCTTCGCAGCCGTCCCGGCATCGTCGAAGATGGGCTTCTCATCCGTCTCCGCAGGCACGATGCCCTCGTGGATCATCTCCACCATATAGGGCACGATCTCCGGGTCGAACTGCCCGCCGCTGTTGTCCTTCAGTTCGCTGAGGATCCTTTCCTTGCTCAGTGCAGGCCGGTAGCAGCGGTCGCTGGCCATGGCATCGTAGCTGTCCGCTACGCCGATGATGCGTGCCACCAGCGGGATGTCTTTGCCGCTGAGGCCTTCGCAGTAGCCCTTGCCGTCGTAGCGCTCGTGGTGGTACTTGGCACCGTCGTCGATATCCTCCAGTGCGGTAAAGTCCGCCAGCACCTTGCCGCCCACAGCGGGATGGGTCTGGATGATGGCGCGCTCCTCGGGGGTCAGCGCACCCTTTTTGTTGAGGATGTTGTCGGGAATACCGATCTTGCCGATGTCGTGCAGCAGGGCGATGTAGTAGATATCATCCTGTTGATCCTGATCCATGCCCATGCGCCGTGCGATCTCCCGGGCGTACTTGGCCACCCGGATGGAGTGGCCGTTGGTGTAGGGATCCTTGGCATCAATGATGCGTGCAAAGGTCTGCAGCGACTGGATGAGAATGGTTTTCAGCTCATGCTGGCGCTCATGCATCCGGCGCAGGCGCGCCTTGTGGCGCAAATGCTCCGCCAAAGAGATCACCAGTGCCACCACGGCGGCGAAGGCCAGCGCCAGCCCCAGCCAGAACAGGGGCTCCTCCACCAGCTTCTTTTCCTTGGTGATGGGGATGCGGTAGATATGCTCGTTGCGGGGGCGCTCCGGGTCAAATACCCGGATCTGGAACACATACTCACCGCCGGGCAGGTTGGTGTAGCTGATGCTGCCGCCCTTGCTGCTCTGCGCCACCGACTCGCTGCCATCCAGCCCGATAAGCCGGTAGGCGATGCGGTAGTTGGAGGTATCGGTGTAGGAGAGCACTGCAAAGTCGATGGTCATGCGGTGAGCATCCCGGGAGAGGGTCAGGCTCTCCGGGTGTTCAATGGTAACGCCGTCCACCTGAATGGCGTTGATGATGCCGTCCGGCAGCTTGTTGGGCGTGCCGGAGAAGGAGAAAACGCTGATGCCGCTGCGGGTGGTCACAAGCAGCCTGCCATCGGGGGTAATGGCGTTCCATGTGTTGGCGTTCAGGCTGCCGGTAAGGCCATGGCTGAAGCTGTATACCTTGGCAGCGGTAAAGGAGCCGGTCAGCAGGGCGGTGCGGTCCACCTCCAGAATGCCGCTGTTCTGCAACAGCCACAGTTTGCCGCTGCGCAGGTACATGTCAAAGATGCTGCCTGCCGCTTTGTTGAAGTTGCTCAGCTTGCGGAAGCTGTTGTTCTCCCAGTAGTACAGGCTGCTGCCTGCGCTCACGAACAGGCCGCCGCCCTGCTTGTCGGCCAGCAGGCGCAGCACCACGCCCTCGCCCAGCCCTTCGTTGGTGCCGTGGTGGGTAAGGGAGCCGTCCGTCAGGGTGTACATGCCGCCGCCGTCTGTGCCGATGTACAGGGTGCCGCTGCCATCCTGCGCAAAGCAGAGGATGGTGGTGTTGCCGAGGCCCTGCTGATGGCCGTAGTAGGCGGTGGGTGCGCCGTCCCGGAGCAGGTAGAAGCCGTTGGAGGTGCCTGCGGCAACCGTGCCGTCCGGCAGCTCCTGCAGGGTGCGGATCCAGCAATCGGTAAGCCCGGCAGCTTCGTCGTAGCGGATTAAGCTTTCATTGGCAGGGTCGTAGCAGATGGCCCCGTTGGCAGAGTAGGTGGCCAGCCAGATGCGCCCCTGCCGGTCGCTGATCACCTGCCGGATACGGATGCCGGAGAGGCTTTTTGTCAATTCGTTTTCGATGGGCTGCCAATCTTCGTCATAGATCCGCAGGCCGCTGTCCAGCGCCAGATAGTAGCGCCCGTTGCTTTGAGCGATGCTGTTGATCGCCACGCCGTTCAGCCCGGCGATGTGGTTGGGGGTATCGTAGCAGCCCACGCTCAGCTTGATAACGCCATAGTTGCCGGAGGCCAGCCAGAAGTTGCCCTCGTAATCCCGGCAGGCGCTGTTGAGACCGGCGGCGCTCACTTCCTCGCCGAAGCGGCGCATATTGCCCTCCGGGTCGATCCATGCAAAGCCCAGCTGACCACAGACCAGAATATCGCCTGCATCGGTCAGCCCCAGATCGTTGTGGATGATCACATCACCGGTGGCGTAGTGTACGGTCTCGAAAGCGGAAGGATCAAGGGCTTCGCCGGTGAGAGAAAGCTTTGCCACAGTGCTCTGGTAGCTGCCCAGATAAAGATTGCCCTCGCTGTCGGAGGCGACGGAGTAGATCTGCTCCCCATCCGGGAACACAGCCTCCGAATGGATGATGCCCGCCAGTACATCGCCCTCCACAACGGCGCACTGCCAGTCGTTCAAAGAGCACCAGATGCGCCCGTAGCGGTCTGCGCCGAGGGTGTAGACAGTCTGCCCGGTGAGCGCCGGGTCGGCGATGGGCACCAGCACCCCGTCCACCACCCGTCCGAGACCGGAGGAGGATGCGGCGTAAATATCGCCCGCCTGGTTCTGGATGATATCGCGGATGCAGAGCAGTGTGGGTTCGACGGGCTCGTTCAAGTGGGTAAAAGCGCCGTTTTCAAACACGAAAAGACCCGCATCGTTGGTGCCGATCCATAGCCGCCCATCCCTGTCCTCCAGCAGCGAGCGGATGGAGGAGGAGGGGATCAGGCCCTCCTGGGAGTAGTTGCGGAAGGTGGAGCCATCGTAGCGCACAAGGCCGCCGTAGCTGCCGATCCACATGTAATTGTCCGAGGTTTGGTAGACCACATTGGCTTCGCCGGTGGGCAGACCATTGCGTTCGTTGTAAACAGTCGCCACATAGGGGGCTTCGGCAATAGCAGGCTGCACAAACAGGGAGACCGCCACCAGCAGCGCTGCCATCAGACATAACCAGCATTTTTTCATTTTTGGCTACCCCGCAATCAAAATTTCATCTTCCATATCATAACACATGTATCGTTGGAATACAAAATAAAATTTGGCGACCTTCTTTCGTGTAACATTTATGTGACCGTGCGCGGCCGGCGCTGCTCCGGCCCTGCCCAGAACAGCAAGCCCCCGCAGTGCAGCGCCTGTTAAGCGCTCTGCGGGGGCTCTTCTCTTATTCCTTAATCTTTACGCTTACGCCGTTTACACGAACATTGTCATCCGCCAGCACCATGATGTAGCACTTGCCGTCGATGATACGGGTCTGCACCAGATCGCTGTGGGCGGGATCCACCTTGATGCTCACGCTGGCGGTCTCCACCTGAAAGCGGCTGGGAGTGACCATGTTTACCGCAGGCAGCTCGGCAAAGCTGCCGAAGGACTGGTCGTACTTTTCCTCAAAGGCGGTCTGTTTTGCTTCGGATACGCCGCAGCTCTCCAGCATGGTCTTTACATCACTCTTGGTAATGCTCAGGGGCTGGGCGGTCTTGTCGGCCTTGCGCTCTTCGATCATGCTGCACACGGTGTCGTGCACGGTCTGGATCACGCCGATGCTGCACTCATCCTCCAGTGTTTCCTCCAGCAGCGCCTGAAAGGTCTCCTTCTGCTGCACGGCGGGCATCAGCGGCTCCACGCCAAAGACGCTTTCCATAAACGCTTCATGGGGATCGCCGTTGCTCTTGGTGTAGTACAGCGCCTGATAGATGTTTGCGCTGCGCTCCTCAAAGGCGGGAAAGAGGAAGCCGGTCTCCGGCATGCCCACGATCCAGTCGGCGGGGCGGTTGTGGAAGTCCTGATCTTCGGTCCGGTAGCACAGGGCATCCTTGCCCTGCTTTACCGGGCATACCGCCAGCAGGATGTAGTGGAACACGTTGGTGGAGCGCTCCCGGTCGATCTCGCCGTTGGCATCCTTGTAGGGCACATCGTAGCCATCGTGGAGCATCAGGATCAGGTAATTGGCAGCAGTCTGCGCCTCGCTCAGCGACTGGGCCTCGTGGGCGTGTTCGTACTGGATGCAGCCGCTCACCTTCTGCCAGATCTGCTCCACAGCCTCCTCGTCGCTGAGGGCGCTTTCCCGCAGGGTGCTGAGCAGGGCGTGCTCCTGCCCCTCCATTACCTGCTGGGCAGAAAAATCCACCGGCAGCAGGCTCTGCCCGAAGCTGCCGGAAAGCACCTTCTTAAAGATAGCCATGTACTTCTCGTTTTCTTCCGCAGGCAGGCTGTAGACGGGCTTTGCAAAGGTGGCCAGCCGCTCGCCCTGCCCGGTCACATAGCAGCCGCGGATCATGCTGGGGTTGCGCTTGTCCGGGTTCAGGCGGCGCTTCAGTTCGGAAAGTTCCTTCTGGTTCATATTTCATACACCTCCAAAGAGTCAGAATGTAAAGCACGGTAAAAACCGGATAACCATCATACCATATCCGGCGGCAGTTCGCAAAACAGACGGCAAAATAAGACATATCTATGCTGCCGCAAAACGGGTAAAAGTTCACAGAACCTTCTCAGTTTGGGCACACCTTCCTCTTTTTTGTCTGGTATCATCTATGGCGCAGTATCTTCGAAAGGAGCATCTTATGGTCTACCGCAACGAAGTAAAGCACATCATCACCCCGGCGGATAAAGCCGCCCTCTGCGCAAGGCTGCGGATTATCGCCAGGCCGGATCCCCATGCGGGGGCAGACGGGCAGTACCGCATCCGTTCCCTGTATTTTGACGACCCCACCGACCGGGCTTTGAGGGAAAAGCTCTATGGCATCAGCCACCGGGAAAAGTACCGCATCCGTTACTATAACGATGATCCTTCCTTTATCCGTCTGGAGAAGAAGGAAAAACAAGGCGGTCTGGGGCGCAAATTTACCGAGCCGCTTACGGAGCAGGAGGCGCAGCGCATCGTGGAGGGCGATACCGGCTGGATGGCTGCCAGCGGCCGACCGCTGCTCATCGAGCTGTACAGCCGCATGCAGGCGCAGGGGCTTCGCCCCAAAACCATTGTGGATTACACCCGCACCCCCTTTGTGTACGCTCCGGGCAATGTGCGCATCACCGTGGATGAGAACATCCGTACCGGGCTTACCTGCACCGATTTTTTGAACCCGGACTGCATCACCATCCCCGCCGGGGACGGTGCCATGGTGCTGGAGGTAAAGTGGGATGAGTACCTGCCCACCATCATCCGGCGCGCCATCCGGCTGGAGGGGCGGCAGTCCTCGGCCTATTCCAAATACGCCGCCTGCCGCATCTACGGCTGATCCTCCCGGGCAGCCTGCAGGCAGGGTAACACCCGGCGCTGCCCATCGTCTCCCCGGCATTGTTTTTTTCCAAAACAGAATGATGAAAGGAAGACCCCCACCATGACCAACTTCAGCGATATCTTCAAGTCCAGCTTTCTGGAGAATGTAACCAGCGTAAGCCTTCCCGATATGCTCCTGACTCTTGTGCTGGCCTTCGGCATCGGTCTGTTTATTTTCTTTGTGTACCAAAAGACCTACTCCGGTGTGATGTACTCCTCTTCCTTCGGCGGAACGCTGGTGGCGCTTTGCATGATCACCTCCATGACCATCCTTGCCGTTACCAGCAATGTGGTGCTTTCGCTGGGCATGGTGGGCGCTCTGTCCATCGTGCGCTTCCGTACCGCCATCAAGGAGCCGATGGATATCGCCTTCCTGTTCTGGGCCATTGCGGCGGGCATCGTGCTGGCTGCGGGCATGATCCCTCTGGCGGTGTTCGGCAGTGTGGCCATCGGTGTGGTGCTGCTGCTCTTCCTCAACCGCAAGGCCGCCTATAACCCCTATATCGCCGTCATCACCTGCAGGGATCACGAAAGCGAGAAGCAGGTGAACGATTATCTGCGCCAGCAAACCGCAAAGGCGGTCATCCGCAGCAAGACCGTGCAGGACGGGCGCATCGAGCTGAACTATGAGGTGCGCCTCAAGGGCGATGATACCGACTTCATCACCCTGCTGGCGCAGAAGGATGGCGTGAGCAGCGCCGTGCTGGTCAGCTACAACGGCGATTATCTGGGCTGAGGTGAGCGCACATGCTCAAACACAGAAACATTGACCGCATCTGCTGCTGGGTGCTGGTCTGCACGCTGCTCATCGCCTGCGCCTACATGGGCGCGGGGGCAGCGGGGCTGATTACCCCCAGCCGCAGCATGGGCTATGAAAAGCGGCTGTTCGATACCGGGCGGGTGCATACCCTCGATATCGTTATGGAGGATTGGGAGGGCTTCCTCTCCACCTGCATCAACGAGGAGTATGCGGCCTGCCATCTGGTCATCGATGGGGAGAGCTACAAAAACACGGCCATCCGTGCCAAGGGCAACACCTCCCTCAGCTCGGTCAGCCAATACGGCAACGACCGCTACAGCTTCAAGATCGAGTTTGACCACTACCAGCCCGGCAGGACGTACCACGGGCTGGATAAACTGAGCCTGAACAATCTGATCCAGGACAACACGTACCTGAAGGATTACTTCGCCTACACCCTTATGCGCATGGGCGGGGCTGCTGCGCCGCTGTGCAGCTTTGTGCAGATCAGCGTAAACGGCGAGCCGTGGGGGCTGTATCTGGCAGTGGAGGGCGTGGAGGACAGCTTCCTTGCCCGCAACTACGGCAATGATGCGGGCGAACTCTACAAGCCGGACAGCATGTCCTTCGGTGCAGGCCGGGGCAACGGGCGGGGCTTTGATATGGAAAACTTCCGCCAGCAGCTGGAGGTGGAGGAAGGCGGCGCAGCCGGTATGGGCAGCGCTGTGCAGAACGAAGGCATGGAGATGCCTCAGGGGATGACCCCGCCGGAAGGCATGGAAATGCCTCAGGGGATGACCCCGCCTGAGGGCATGGAAATGCCCGGTGGTATGACCCCGCCGGAAGGCATGGAGATGCCCGGTGGTATGACCCCGCCTGAGGGCATGAAAATGCCCGGCACTGAGGCTGCTACCGGCAGCGCAGACGCTCCCGGTGCTGCTTTTGGCAACCGGGGCAGGGCAAAGGGCGGCATGGGCAGCAGAGGCAGTGCCGACGTGATGCTCCAGTACATCGATGACGATCCGGCCAGCTATGCCAATATTTTCGACAATGCCAAAACGGATGTGACGGAGGCGGATCAGCAGCGGCTCATCCGTTCGCTGAAAGCCCTCTCCGAAGGGGATGCCTCCGTGGTGGATCAGCAGGCGGTGCTGCGGTATCTGGCGGTGCATAACTTCCTTTGCAACGATGACAGCTATACCGGCAACATGGTGCACAACTATTACCTTTACGAAAAGGATGGCGTGCTTTCCATGCTGCCGTGGGATTATAACCTTGCCTTCGGCGGCTTTGGCATGGGCGGCGGTTTCGGCTCTTCCGGGGCGACGGCTACGGTCAATCAGGCCATTGACAGCCCTGTTACCGGCGGCGAACTGTCCAGCCGTCCCATAGTGGCATGGGTCTTTGCCGATGAGGCGACCACGGCTGCCTACCACGATGCCTATCGTAGCTTCATGGATGCGGCATTTACCGGCGGCTGGTTCGAAACCGAGATCGATCGGGTATCGGCTATGATCGCTCCCTATGTGGAGAAAGACCCCACCGCTTTCTGTACCTATGAGGAATTCCAGACCGGCGTTGCCGCACTGCGTGAATTCTGTCTGCTCCGGGCAGAAAGCGTGCAGGGGCAGCTGGAGGGCAGCATCCCCTCCACCACCGATGCCCAGCGCAACACTGCCGCCCTTGTGGATGCCTCCCATCTGACCCTGTCGGATATGGGCAGCATGGGCAACACCATGGGCGGTGACAGGGGCGGCTTCGGCGGTGAGCGAAGGCAGGGCTTTGGCGGGCGTATGCAGCCGGGTAGCATGATGGGCGGAGGCGCATCTGCCGCCCCTGCCGGCGATATGGGGAGAATCGAAGCCGTCTCTCCTGCCGGCACTGCGGACAGAACCGCGGTGCCCTCCGGCGGCGGCGCTCTCAAACCGGCGGAAGCAGCTGTTCAAGCCGGACAGCCAAGCGCCCGTCCCGTTTCGGCAGTCGAAGCAGCCGATACCCGCAGCCTGCCGCTGCTGATCGTCTGCTTCGTTCTGCTGGCAGCAGCCATCGTGCTGGCGAACCGCTACAGAACCAATCTGTAAAAAAGTACCGTTGCCATGCAGGCGGCACCCGTCCCGGTGCCGCCGTAGATCGTTGAAAAACACGCCTTCGGCGGC
>JAZQHO010000146.1:0-3626 GCA_045540635.1 Candidatus Limiplasma sp. | reverse complement strand
ATGAAGCTGGGCGTGCTGGTGCCCACGCTGCTCTCGGTGCTGGTGTTCGGCGAAAAGCTGACGCTGCTGCGGGGCTTGGGCATTGCGGCGGCGGTGGCGGCGATCCTGCTCATGCAGGGCGGCGGCAAACGGGAGGAGGGCGGCAGCCTTGCCGGGCTGGTGGCGCTGCTGCTTTCCGGCGGCATGGCGGATGCCATGTCCAAGCTGTATGAGGAATGGGGCAGCCCGGAAATGAAGGATCATTTCCTGCTGTACATCTTCCTTGTGGCGTTAGTGCTGTGCGCGGTGCTGTGCCTTGTGCGCAGGGAGAAGATCACCCTGCCGGATGTGCTTTTCGGCCTGGGGCTTGGCATACCCAACTACCTATCCACCCGCTTTCTGCTGCTGGCGCTGGGTGAACTGCCTGCGGTGGTGGTGTTTCCCACCTTCAGTGTGGGTACCATCGTGCTGGTCACGCTGGCGGGAGCGGTGTTTTTCCGGGAGCGGCTGGAGGGGCGCAAGGCAGTCGCCCTCGGGGTGATCCTGGCTGCATTGGTAATGCTCAATCTGTAAAACCATCATGAAAAAACGGAGGTGGTAGGCCATGCTGGGCAAGCTGTTCGTCAAAGATAAGGGCTTCTATCAGACCGTACTGGTCATGGCGCTGCCGGTGGTACTGCAAAACCTGATCACCATCGGCGTGAATATGCTGGATACCATCATGCTGGGCGCTTATGGAGAGATCCAGCTTTCCGGCTCCTCGCTGGCCAATGAGTTTATTTCGCTCTACCAGATCCTGTGTCTGGGCATCGGCGGCGGTGCGGCGGTGCTTACCTCCCAGTACTGGGGCGCCAAGGATGTGGCTGCCGTGCGCCGGGTGGTTACGCTCATGCTGCGGGTGAGCCTCAGCATTGCGCTGGTGTTTATGGCGGCAACGCTGCTCCTGCCCGAAATGGTAATGTGCATCTATGCCGATGAGCAGCCTGTGATCGATGCGGGTGCGCTGTATTTCCGCATCAGTGCGCCCGCGTTCCTGCTTACGGGCATCATCACCCCGGTGACGGTGGTGCTGCGCTCCGTGCGGCAGGTGCGGCTGCCGCTGGTGGCTTCCATCATTTCCTTCTCCTCCAATCTGGTGCTCAACTACATCCTCATTTTTGGCAAGCTGGGCTTTCCGGAGATGCAGATCGCCGGTGCTGCGCTGGCAACGGTGCTGGCACGCATCATTGAATGCGCCATCCTGCTGGTGTATCTGCTGGGGCTGGATCAGCGCATCGGGCTGCGCTTCCGGCATCTGTTTGCACGCTGCGGCGATATGCTCCGCCCCTATCTACGCTACAGCGTGCCGGTGATCATCTCCGACTTTCTGCTGGGGCTGGGTAATACGATGGTATCCATCGTCATCGGGCATCTGGGCTCCTCCTTTACCTCGGCAAACGCCATCATCTCCCAGACGGTGCGCCTTTCCACGGTGATGAATCAGGGCATCTCCAATGCCGGTGGCGTAATGACCGGCAACACGCTGGGCCGGGGCGAGCGGGAGAAGGCCTACCGGCAGGGCATCACCTTCCTGATGCTCAGCGTACTGATGGGGCTTCTGGCGGCGGTGATCATTCTTGTTGTCTGTCCGCCGGTGATCAATGCCTACAACATTACGCAGGAGACCAAGGATATCGCCTTCCAGCTGATGTACGCCATCGCCATCATGGTGGTGTTTCAGGCGACCCAGTCCATGCTTACCAAGGGTGTTCTGCGCAACGGCGGCGATACCCGCTTCCTTATGGTGGCGGATATTGCCTTCATGTGGCTGGTGTCCATCCCGCTGGGCTGGCTGGCAGGCTATGTGTGGTTTCTGTCGCCCTTCTGGATCTATGTGTTTTTGAAGATCGACTACATCATCAAAACGGTGTGGTGCACCATTCGCCTCAAACGGGGCACATGGATGCACGGTTTTGCTGCCAAGGCAGAGCCATAAGCGGCAACGCCGCCAACAGAATGGGAGCCCTGCTTCCGGCCTGCGGCCGGATGGCAAGAGGGTTCTTAAGGAGCTATTTATCCAACAATGAGCAAATGAGCATCCATGGCGGGAGGATTCTTAAGGATCAGTTTATCTAATAACGTAAAAGCAAACGAGCATCCGGCGTTTCGGATGCTCGTTTGCTTGTTTCGCTGAACAAACGCAATGCACTGGTACAGTGCGTATAATTGCGCCCTCCTGTGATCTGTGGCTGCTCGATAAATTGGAATTTGTTTGTCTTTTTATTGTTCGTTATTCTTTTCTTTCTTTTTTGTTTCTTCTTGATGTAAAAGAAGCAAAGCACGAAATAGATTTCCAAACAGTCCTATTGCCGCTACCACTACTGAAATTTTGGAAACAATAGACAAAGTTTGATATAAAGTGTCATTGTCTATGTTTTTAATCATAATAGGATACACAATCAGTATCCCAAGTCCTCCGATTATTAAGAGGGTTCGAACAATAATCGTAAATGCTTTCATTCTCTTCTCATTCATACAATCACACTCCTTTGCCAAATTGGAATTAGTCTGTGGAATAATCAATAATCACTTTTTTACACTCACCGCACTTATAGGCATAAACAGTTCGTGAATGGTCAGCAGCACCATTTGCAAGAGATACACTACCTTTGCCTAAAAATGATAATGCTGCAACAAGTTGCTCTTTGGGTGTCCAAGTGACACCATCTCGACATTGAATATATCCTAATTCCATTTCTTTGTTACAATAAGGACATTTCATACAATCACACTCCTTTGTCAAATTGGAATTTACTCAACTGATACAAATACCATTTCTCCCTCGTGGTATATCTCAACAACGCATTCCCAATGCTGTCGGTTAGCCATAAGATAACCGTTGTATTTGGTCTGATTATAACCATAGGTTTCGTCCATAACGGAAAACCCAAATTGCTCGTATTTCTCAATGAAATCTTTCAAGAACATTTTTTCGCCGTTGAATGTACCTACATTGCCTGTAACTCCAAGTAGATATACATAACTAAAATCCCATTTAACATTATGGAACTCAATGTATCCATCGAGTTGTCTGTAAGGGGTAGTGGTCTCAACCATACCCGATTGCATTCTCATAACAATATCATTATCAGTAACCTCAAATGAAATTACATTCATATCGTGTAAAGTGTATGGTGGGTTAATATTATCACGAATAGTTCTTTTCAATTCTATCCCTCTTTTGTCAAATTCAAGTTTATCGCTTTCATTCTATCACGCAGAACAAGAAATCACAAACCAGCTAAGGTTTACGGTTTCGCTTTTTCGTATGATGTAATGTAAAGGATAACTCATTCCTTTCCATCACTCTTCCTGTTTGGATGCTCATTTGCTTATGTCCCCCCTAACGCAATGCACCGGAACGGTGCGTATAATTGCGCCCTCCCCAAATGATGGAATACATTTTGGGTTACTCAACAAATTGGAATTTAGCGAATAAAGTATTCCATCATTTGGGCAAGAAAGGATGGTTCCTCTATAACAACATTAGAGAGGATAATGATTGCCACTTTATCCTTAGAATTCAACCTTTGCCAATGTCTCAATCCTGGCAATCCTCCATCATGTCCAAACCAACCATTATCGAACTGCCACAAACCACATCCATA
>JAZQHO010000145.1:0-15780 GCA_045540635.1 Candidatus Limiplasma sp. | reverse complement strand
GCGCAGGAGCGGCTTCAGTGGATGCCGCCGGGGGTGGTGGCGTTGGGGGATGAGCGGGGACGGAATGGGGCGGACCGCCTAGTGCCGGAGCAGGGTGATGGGAACACTGCTGATTTTGACAAAGCGGAGATGGAGCCCAAGGATGCAGCCTCCGAAGAAAAAGCTTTACATGCAGCAGACAAAGCGATGACCTTACCCCATAAAAAGAACTTAAAACCATCGATTTTCTATGCTGACGATGATATACTTAACAGGAAGAAAGCTGACTTCAGACAAGCGTTCGAAGCAGGCGAAATAAAAACCATCATAAGCCCGCAAAAGCAAGCCCGACACCAAAAGGGCACCAAACAATTCGCAGAATATTCTGCGAAGCTTGCAAGGTGTGGTGATTACCCTTCCTACATCAGAGAAGATTTGAACGATGATGATTTGAAGAAGCTTGTTGTACCAAGACTGAAAGGTAATGTGCAATGAACCGGTGGCAATCGTTTTCGCGAGTTTGTAACTTGCGATGAAGCGATTGGTTACTATTACAGTAAGCCGCAGGGCAAATACATTGCTACAAGATGCGCTCAAATCTACTACGCGCTCGGTGACGGCAATATTCACATTATACCAGTAAAGGAATTACAAGGCGGTGAATGATTTGAATCCTACAATAGATATCCTTGACAGATTACAAGAAGTAAACGGCTACGTCAGGCTTGTTATGGCCTCTGGTGAGATTATTTTCGGCAGACCGCAATGTATTGTGTACGATGAAGATAACGAAGGCTGGGAAACGATCAAAACCATTATGTTTCATCCATGGAATAGCATTCATCCTGTTTTCTTCACCGAAGAAGAAATCAAAAGCTTTGACGAATGGAAAAAGGATGAAATACCGCCTGTCGAATAGCTTATTTACACCTGATGCACCCTGCCCCCGCAGGGTGCTCAGGTTGTTGAAAAATGATACCGATACACAGGCAGTATATCTATACTGGGCAAGTACAGCACCGAGAAATAACAAGTTGCTCAATGGCGGCAAACAGGATTATGCTGGTGTTGGCGGACACCTGTTCGCAATAGCTGCTGAAAAGTCTATTGAAATGGGTTGCGGTGGATATTGATATGGCATTGCATCAAACGAAAAAGTCTTGGAACACTACAAGGATAAGTTTGGTGCAGAATATATCGGAATGCTTCATCCGTATCATTTCGTTATAGATGAAAAAGCAGCCAAGGAAAAATTCTGGGGGTATATTCATATGAATGGGAATAAGAAGCCTTATATTGATGACCCGGAAGAGTTCAATGGTGATTATGTAGGTTCTGGCAAGTTTGGTGAAATGATTGTAAATAAATACAACATCCGGGCATTTACAAAATACAAGCATGAAACAGGAAGGGCATGGAAAGACCTTTCCGAAGAGGAAAAACACAGTTTCAAATTGGCGAAATACAAGTAAGCACCCTGCCCCCGCAGGGGCTTTTTCTATATCAGAAGGGTTTGCTCCGGGCTTGAACAATGGTGATCATCCCCGTTCTATCCGCAGTATTGCGAACATACTGCCGGAAAGAGCCGGAACAGTTGCAGGAAAAGACGAACTGTACACCCTGCGTGAAAGGGCTGTTCGTCATAGCCTGTATGCGGATGATCCGAAAGCATTCCGACAAGGCAAATTGCCAGCTTTGAAAAGCCATCTGAAAGCGGCTGAAACCATTGATAATACTGGGAAAATTGTGTATAATAGTGGCGCATCCAGTGGTGCATATCATGATTCTAATGACCCTGACGGTGCGAAACGTGACGCACACGCAGAACTCTATTATGCATCGTTGAGGATGGTGAATAAGATGCTGACATACAGACTGATTTATGAAAGCGAATCAACGGTTGAGTATGAATACTATCCAGAAGGAAACGAAAAAGAAAAAGGCCTTGTTTCGTTGTCAAAAAGCGATGGTAAAGTAAGCATTATTGACCTTCCACAAGTTGACGATACAAAGATATACGCCAGAATGCTTTTCAAACGTTTACGAGCATTTCACATAAATAATACATACAAAGCCAGTGGTAAAGTGGCTTGGTACTAAGCACCCTGCACCCCGCAGGGTGCTTTTTCTATACAAAAAACTTTCACCCAACCCGGCAAACATACTCCAATCCCCGTGCAGAGGTCGCCAAACGCTTCGGGGAGCGGGCAGACAGGACAACAATTGATTCTGCCCAGCAGTACATCAGCCCGGATGGGGGCAGGGACGTATGCTGCCCCCGATGCTCCGTCAAGCACAAGCACTGCCGTTCTTCCTACTTTCCTTCGTATACCGGATGAAAACGGACTATCAAAAACAAAGGAAACAAATAAGTATCCTGAGCCGGACAAATTGAATCAGTCCGCAATCCCAGAAAAAAAGCATTCCAAAGCGACACAAACCATTGAAACTCCCAAAAGAACTGATATAGTTAAGATGGAGAATACAGAAGTGAGGAGTGATCACATGTATTCCTATACAATATCCAAGAACGCAAGTAAAAAAGAATTTGCAAAAGTATGCCGTCAGATAGAATATCACTTCAAGGGAATCTGTAAAGATAAAACGCTTGAAGATGTAGACGGATCAACCATCCAGATCTATCATACAGGAAAATCCAGCATCAAAGTTTACAACGATTATGAGGTTGATGCTGTATATATTGATTCAGAAGTTGATCTGGAAAGTGTCCTGTAGAGTATATGGGAGCGGTGACAATGATCGCTGGCGATCATCTGAAAAAATGTCAAAGCATTATTGCGAATGTGAAAGAAAACATTCCCGTGTTCACAACTGCGCTGGAAATGGCAATCAATCACAGAACAATGTTGGCTTTGGACTTTTAGCCTCCCTGCCACCGCAGGGGGCTTTTTTCTATGCCAAAAACTTCAGCCACCCCGCAAGCCCCAACGATCATCCCCATACAAATGACCGGGACGGTTGAAGGAAAAGATGAACTGAATACCCTGTACGAAAGTGCTGAAAGGCACAGCCTGCATGCTGATGATCCGGAAGCATTCCGGCAAGGCAAACTGCCAGTGCTGAAAAGCTATGAGGAATTCCAGAAGAGCTATCTGAAAGCGGCAGAAAACCCTGCAAATACCACAAAACCGTTGATAATCAATGGGAAAATGGTATAATGAAGTTGCCTGATATACCCATTTTGCGTAGTCTTGGAGCGAAAGGCGTAAACTACGACATAATGGCTTTGGTAACTGGCGAAAGTTCTGGCTGGCTGAAGGAACGCAAAATCACAAATGTTGAGGTTTTCGCAGGCAAAGGTGTGCGTTCTAAGGCAAGTTTGATTTCTTCATTAAGAGGTGGTTGGACGAATGAAGGTTAAATACATAGGAACCACTGAAACCCTTGCTTTTGAAGAAGGCAAGGTTTACGATGTGCTGTCCATTGAAAAAGGATGGTACAGGATCATGACAGAACTTGATGAAGACTACCTTTTCTCACCCACACAGTTTGAAATAATCGAAAAGTAAGCACCCTGCCCCCGCAGGGGGCTTTTTCTATGCCAAAAACTTCAGCCAACCCGGCAAACATACTCCAATCCCCATGCAGAGGTCGCCAAACGCTTCAGGGAGCGGTCAAGGCCGCTGGTGGAGCTGACCCGGGAGCTGTGGCAGAGCATCCGGCAGATCGAGGATCCCACTCAGCGCAAGCTGGGGGAAACAGCGTATGAGATGCTGTTCCGGCCCATGTGGGAGGCAGCGGTCAGGGAGCAGTTCTACATCGATTTCCCGCATTGGAAGCCTGACCCGGCGGCGGCGAGGCGGCTGGTGCAGGAGCGGCTGAAACCCTTGATAATTCTGGAAAAAGTGGTAAGATTAACACGAAGCAAGCCAACAGGAAGATCAAGGACGGGACAACCGTGCCAGATGGGAAGCCAAGTTTGAAGAAGTGGTGGGGATGACCTATGATGAAAGTGATTACCGAAGGGGTTTTTAATACTTCGATGGGACTGATTCTAAAAGTCAAGAACGATAGGGAATATAAAGTTGGCGATATTGTTAATGCTGACGATAAGATGTACAAGATAAGCAGACTGACATATTCTCCAAATCCAGACTTTTTCGGTTATGTTGGTTTGGTTGTAACTCAAACAGATCATTAAAGCACCCTGCCCCCGCAGGGGGCTTTTTCTATGCCAAAAACTTCAGCCAACCCGGCAAACATACTCCAATCGCCATACAGAGGTCGCCAAACGCTTCGGGGAGCGGGCAAGGCCGCTGTCTGAACGTGATTATTCGAGGATTTTCTTTTCAAAGCATAGAAAAGGGGCTGCTGCAATGGTGTGTTTTGCAACAACCCGTTCCCACGTGATTTTTCCGTTCTTTAGGGACGCTATTTTGCAATGCGCCCACACAGGTGTGATGGATGCTATTTCATAATCTCTATGGCTTTGATATGCTCTTCATAAAACTCAATAGCAGAACCATCGCTTGTATCAACGATAATGCTTTCTTTTCCATTCTCGTTATTTTCCGGGTATATGTAATCATTGACGGTTCCATAGAAGACAGAGTTGTTATCTGCGATGATCTTTACTCTTTTTCCGTAGTAGTTTATCAGATTCATTATTCATTTTCCTTTCTTGGTATGTGGAGCTGACCCGGGAGCTGTGGCAGAGCATCCGGCAGATCGAGGATCCCACCCGGCGCAAGCTGGGGGAAACAGCGTATGAGATGCTGTTCCAGCCCAGGCTTACACTTTTTGCATCCCTTGACCGCCCCCATCACATCAGCGCTCCCAATACGATCGCCGGCAGGTTGTTCATAATATGCAACAGGATCGGTATGGTGGCATTCCGGCTCAAAGCCGTCACAATACCATATATCAGGCCCGTAACAAAATGAGGAAGATTGTACAGGAATTCTTCCACAGTGAAAGCATGCATATGTACAAGCATAAAAAGCGCAGCTGCCACAAGGATCACCACAGTTCTTGTGCTCTTCTTCTCAGTCAGGTGGATGGGTGCGAGCCTGAAAACCACCTCTTCTGTTACAGGGCCCATGATCCCCAATGCGAGGATCATGAAAACAGCCGGGAATTTGCCCTGAAGCTCTGCAACCGAATGCTCGTTCATCGATTGATACTCCGGTGCCAGCTGCGTGATCGGGATGGCTGCCAGATTGCTCAGAAGAATATCCAGAACAAACGCTGCCACAAGCAGGCACAAACTTTTGCCCGTGTGCTCATTCCATAAGGAAACGCCTTCCTTCAGTTCATTCCGGAACAAAACCACCCCCGCGCTTCCCAAAACAATATACGATATAAACTGCAGCATTACCGAAAACCGCATCGGCATATCAACAAACTGCAAAAGGATCTTTGTGTAGAAAACATGTACCGGCATATAAGCCAACAGCAGGATCACAAAGGTTTTGAGACCCTTCTTTTTCTCTTCCGGCATCGGGAACGCTCCTTTTTCGTCTTACTTCACAACAGTAACGGATGAACACAGCAGCAACAGCAACATACCGCCTGCCACCAAAAGGAGAAGAACAGCATAAAACTTTTTGCTGCCACCATCCGCTTTGTTCTTGCTTGCAGCGATCGTTTTGATCAGCAGACCAACCCCCGCCGCCGCATAAATGCCCATGACCGCAACGGCGATCATTCCATATACAGGGATATGGCTGAAAAACGACAAACCGACCAACAGCACAATGGAAATGATATAGATCAGTATCGTTGTTTTTCTCTCCAGCTTACGGTTGGACAGCGTAATATCAATAGCATTGGAAATGGCTTCGTCTGCCGCTTCAGGTACCAGATCGGCATCATTCCTGCGCTCGCTGTGCATCAGCTCAACGATCGTGATCTCCAGTTCCTTTGCCAGCGGTTCCAGCAATGCAATATCCGGGTAGCCGTGACCGTTTTCCCACCGGCTGATTGCCTTATCCGTAACGCTCAGCTTTTCCGCCAGCTCTTTTTGTGTATACCCTTTTGCTTTCCTTTGTTCAGCGATGAATTTTCCGAAGTGTTCCGTATCCATTCCGGATCCCTCCTGCGGCTCAGATTGCATTGTGACTATATCAAAAAGCACCGCTTTAGACAATCTATGATTCGTAGAGTGGCGATTTTTCAAGGCTTTGCGCCGTTTTCTTTTTCTAAACAGGTGGGGAGCGAAACGCCCCGCCTTTTTGATACCGTATGGCTGCGGGGCCGCACAGGCGGCAAATGAACTGTCCGGCACAGATATCCTTCTCCGCAAATGCGATCCCCACTGGCCCTTCGGAAAGACGATGCATGGCACTTCGGAAAGACGATGAAGGAGGAAAACCCAATGGAACAGACCACTCTTGATCTTTGCCTGTTTGGCGAAGGCGGCGGCGATGCCCCCGCCGGGGATGCGGTAGCGGAGCAGCCCGCCGCGGAGGCTGCCCACCCCTCCCCCGGCAAGGAGGAGGCCTTCGCCCGGCTGATCTCCGGCGAATACCGGGATGCGTACGTGAAGCGCACCCAACAGATGATCGACACCCGCTTTAAACAGAGCAAGGAGCTGGAAGGCCGTATGAACAGCCTGCGCCCCGTGCTGGAGGCGCTGGCCGCACGCTACGGCATGGATGCTGCCGCAAAGGACTTCCCCGCCCGGGCGCTGCAGGCGCTGACCGGCGAAGCCGCTTCTGCCGCCCATGCGGAGGTATCAGGCGGCAATGCCCCAGCCGATGCCGCTGCGCAGCAGGGCAAAAACGTCCCGGAAGCAGCACCCGCCAAAACCGCCCCCGAAGCGGCTGCGGAAGTATCCCTCAGCGAAAGCACCCCCGAAGCCTCTTCGGCGGCGCAAGCCGGCACAGCCTCAGAAGCGCAGACCGGCGAAAGCAACGAAAGCGACCCCGCCATCCATCAGCCGGATCCTGATGCGATCCTGCGCCACATGCAGGCACAGAACGCAGCACGGTTCGCCCGGCGGGCACAGCAGCACTGGCAGCAGGAGGCGCAGCAGCTGCGCACCCTCTACCCGGGTTTCGATCTGGCGGCAGAGGTGAACAGCCCCAACGGTCAGCGGCTGCTAGGCATGCTCCGAAGCGGCGTGCCCATGCGCACAGCCTATCAGGCGCTGCACATGGACGAGCTGCTGCCTGCTGCCATCCGGTATGCGGTGCAGCAGACCCAGCAGCGCACGGTGGACAGCATCCGTGCCAGAGGGCTGCGCCCGGAGGAGGCCGCCGCAGGCAATCAGACTGCCGCTGCTCAGCTGCTGGGCGCTGACCCCGCCCGCTGGAATGCGGAGGAAATGAACGATGCCATCCGGCAAGCCCGTATGGGCAAAAAGATCTACCTGTAGAGGGCGGCAATGCTCCCCTCTGCCAGCAACGAAAGGAGAATGTGAAATGACCCAGACCATCATGCAGCCCGACACCATCGATCTGCAGCTGTTTGCCACCGCCTACCCCGATGCGCAGACCAGTCAGCTGAACGCTGCGGGCAACGACATGTCCCCCGAAATGAAAACCTTCTACAACAAGCACCTGATCCAGACCGCCGAACCGGAGCTGGTGTACGACCGATTCGCCGAGCAGTACCCCATCCCCGCCCACAGCGGCAAGACCATGGAGTTCCGCCGCTTCAGCCCCCTGAAGAAGGCGCTTACGCCCCTCACCGAAGGCGTTGTGCCCGATGGCAACAAGCTGAACGTGACCGCCGTTACCGTGGATGTGCACCAGTTTGGCGACTTTATCCGCTATACGGACGTGATCGACACCGCCGCCATCGACAACATCGCCGTGCAGACCGGCGAGGTGCTCGGCTCTCAGGCCGGCCGCACCAGCGACACCATCACCCGCGATATCGTGTGCGCAGGCTCCTGTAAGCTGATCGCCCCCGCCGTCGAAGAGGACGGCACCACTACCGAGACCCTGACCCGTGCGGGCATCACCGTCAAAAACCGCCTGACTCCCGCCGTGATGCGCAAGGCCGTCAACTTCCTGGAGCGCGTCAACGCCAAACCCTTCGAGGGCGGCTATGTGGCCATCATCCACCCCGACACCGCCTGCGATGTGACCGGCGACCCCGAGTGGATCGAGGCCCACAAGTACGCCAGCGTGGAGGAGATCAAGGCCGGCGAGATCGGCCGCCTGCACAATGTGCGCTACGTGAAGTCCACTGAGGCCAAGATCATCGGCCCCGGCGAGATCGTGGAGGGCATGAGCCGCACCACGCTCCACACCGCACTGGATGCGACCGGCTCCACCACCATCAAGGTGGGCACCGCCATCACCGCCCAGCAGGCCGAGAAGGCCAATGCCCTCATCACCGGCGGCGCGGCGCTGAAGGTGTACGTGGGCGGCAAGGAGGCCACTGTGACCAATGTGACCGCAGGTGCGCCCGGCACTGCTGCGCTCACCGTTTCCGCTGCGGTGAAGGATGTGCCCAAGGGCGCTGTGGTCTGCGGCTACGGCGCAGGTGCCGACGGCTCTGCCGTGTACTGCACCATGCTGCTGGCCAAGCGTGCCTACGGCACCACCAGTATTCAGGGCCTGGGCCTTGAACACATCTTCAAGCAGCGGGGCAGCGGCGGCACCAGCGACCCCCTCAACCAGTTCTCCACCCAGGGCTGGAAGATGACCAAGGCTGCCGTGCGTCTGGTGGAGGAGTACATGATCCGCATTGAGCATTCCACCGCCTGCATGGGCGCTGCGGCTGAGAGCAACTGATAAGGGGCTGTGGCGGGGCGCATACAGGCCGCATGCTTTGATCGCACGGCAAAACCGCAGCCGGGTTTCGGCGCATGCCCCGCTCCCCCTTTCTTTCAACGCTCCGGGCGCTGCCCGGCAGGCAGAAGGGCGTAATGCCCTCCGCTTGCCGGGTCTGCCCCTTTCCCTACCCTATTACATGCAAGGAGGCAACCACCATGGCAAACAACCCCAAGACCAACGAGACCCCCCGCACCATCGCCCAGCTGGAAGCCCTGCTGGCAGAGAAGGAAATGCAGCTTGCCGCCATGCAGCAGGCCGTTGCCCATACGCAACCCGCTGCCGATGCGCAGGCCTCTGCCCCCGCAAGCGCCTACCGGGAGGATACTCAGCAGCTGAAACGCCGCGTCACCGTTCGCCTGCCCGTTACCGGCAGCAACAAGGAGCCCCTGTTCGTGCGCTTCGGCGATGAGACCTTCACCATCAAACGGGGCGTGGATGTATCCATCCCCTACTATGTATGGCTGCACCTGCAGGAGTGCCAGCAGGCCGACGATGCCCTCACCCTGCGCATGAACGACCTGACCGGCAGCTTCACCAACGGCATGGAGCTTTACCGGCTCTGACCAGGCCACCCATAAAGGAGGGATGAAAGATGACCATCGCCGATGCGATCCTTGAGATCGGCAGGATCAAGCCCCATCAGTTTGCGGATGAGACCCTCATCCGCTGGCTGAGCGATCTGGACGGGCGGGTGGCGCAGGACATCCTCCGTGGAAGCGAGGCAGAGCCCGCTGCGGGCGTGCTGCCCTATAAAACAGCAGACCGGCTCACCGTGCTGCTGATCCCCTTCCCCCATGAGGATGTGTACATCAAATGGCTGATGGCCCAGATCGACTACGCCAATGCCGATTTTGAGCGCTACAACAACTCCATGACCATGTTCCAGAGCCAATATCAGGCCTTTGCGGATGCCTTTACCCGGGAGACGGCAAAGAAGCCTGTGTACATCACCGGCGTAAGGGGGCGGTTTGCATGAGCATCACCATGCCGAGGCTCAACATCCTCAAGACCCGGCAGGAGGGCGTAACCTCCTTTGCCGGGCTGAACCGCAACCTGCGCATCCGCGACAACGAGTTTGCGGATATGCGCAACCTGACCTCTGCACTGCTGCCTGTGGCATCCGCCCGGCAGCGGCGCAGACGGCTGCGCACCCTGAAGGATCCCAACGGGCTGTTTGCCCACGAAAAGCTGTGCTGGGTGGACGGCACAGCCTTCTGCTATAACGGGGTGCAGAAGGGCACCGTAAGCGACAGCGAAAAGCAGTTCGTGCGCATGGGCGCTTATGTGCTCATTTTCCCGGATAAGGCCTACTACAACACCCACACCGATACCTTCGGGCAGCTGGATGCCGCCTTTACCGGCACAGTGGAGGCAACCCTCTCCAAACCGGACGGCACGCCTTACGGCAGCTGCACCACCGGCCCGGAGGAGCCCGCCAACCCGCAGACCGGCGACCTGTGGCTGGATACCGGCAGCGATGCCAATGTGCTGCGCCAGTATTCCTCCGCAAGCGGGCAGTGGGTGACGATCCCCACCGTATACACCAAACTGACCGCACCGGGCATCGGCAGAGCCTTTGGCAAGCACGACGGCGTTACCCTCTCGGGCTTCAGCCAGCCGGAGCTGAACGGCACCCACTATCTTGTGGAGGCCAAGGAGGATTATGTGCTCATCGTGGCGCTGACCCAAAAGCCGGAGACCGCAGCCGGAGTGACCATGCAGCGCAGCGTGCCCGATATGGATTTTGTCATTGAGAGCGGCAACCGGCTCTGGGGGTGTTCCAGCAAGAACCATGAGATCTATGCCAGCGCTC
The DNA here is from genome assembly GCA_045540635.1 of Candidatus Limiplasma sp. Classification (GTDB taxonomy): domain Bacteria; phylum Bacillota; class Clostridia; order Christensenellales; family Aristaeellaceae; genus Limiplasma. The sequence continues at coordinate 5,238 of JAZQHO010000145.1, read as the reverse complement.
TGGGCGACCCGAAGAACTGGCACCAGTACATGGGCCTTGCCAGCGACAGCTACGCTGTGACCGTGGGCTCCACAGGCCCCTTTACCGGCGCAGCTGCCCACCTTGGCTTCATTCTGTTTTTCAAGCAGGATTGCATCCACCAGATCCTCGGCTCCAAGCCCAGCAACTTTCAGCTGGATACCACCAACTGCCGGGGCGTGGCAGAGGGCAGCGAGCGCAGCCTTGTGCGGGTGAACGAGACCCTCTATTACCACGCAGCCGATGAGGTGTGCGCCTTCAACTCTGCCCTGCCGGCAGGCATCTCCGCAGCCCTTGGGCAGCAGAAGTACAAAAACGCCATCGGCGGCAGCGTGGGCAGCCGGTACTACCTTTCCATGGAGAACCCCACGGGCGAAAGGGAGCTGTATGTGTACGATACCAAGCTGAACGTGTGGATGCGGGAGGACAGCGCCGCCGTGCGGTACTTCGCCGCCATCGGAGATGCGCTGTACATGCTGGATGCAGGCGGCGGGCTGTGGCTCCTTACCGGGCAGGACGGCGGCTATGCGGATGCCACCGCCGAGGACGAGCCCACCGTGGAGTGGATGCTGGAGACCGGCGACATCGGCTTTGAGCGGCAGGCCGCCCAGTATGCGGGCGCTATTCAGCTGCATGCCCTTTGTCAGCCGGGCTGCCCGCTGTATGTGGAGATCCGCTACGATGGCTCCGGCCCGTGGCAGACCGTGTACAAGCACACCCCCACCCAGCGCAGCAGCATGGTGATCCCCATCATTCCCCGCAGGGCAAGGCTGATCCGGCTGCGCATCCGCGGCAGCGGGGAGTTTCAGCTCTACAGCCTGACCATGCGGGTAGAGACAGGGAGTGATCAGTATGCTGTTAGGTGAGATCAAGGTAACAGACCCCAGCCAGCAGGAGGGCAGCACCGAGCAGAAGCTGCGCGCCATCTACGAGTACATGCAGCAGCTGAACAAGCAGATCCGCTTTGTGCTCCAAAACATTGACGAGGACAACCTCTCCCCCGACTTTGCCAAGACCGTGGAGACCGTGAAGAGCACCAAGAAGGATGTGGAGGAAGCCCTCCAGCAGATCGAGGGCGCACTGACGGAGGGGGATCTGCAGGAGGCGGTGGCCAGCCTGAAGCGGGTGATCGACAGCAAGGCGGAAGCCACCCTCACCGACCCGGAGACCGGCGAGACCGTGGACTTGTGGACGCAGGTGATCCAGACTGCTGCGGAGATCCTGACCAAAGCGGATGCGGTGTACACCGACCCGGAAAGCGGGCAGCAGATCCATCTGGCTACGCAGGTGCAGCAGACCGCCGAAGCCATTACCCAGAAAGCGGACAAGACCTACAAGGATGCTTCCGGCAACACCGTGAACCTGACCACACAGGTGCAGCAGACCGCCGAGGCCATTACCCAAAAAGCCGACAAGACCTATAAGGATGCCAGCGGCAACACCGTGGACTTGGCTACACAGGTGCAGCAGACCGCTGAGGCCATTACCCAAAAGGCCGACAAGACCTATAAGGATGCTTCCGGCAACACCGTGAACCTGACCACACAGGTGCAGCAGACCGCCGAAGCCATCACGCAAAAGGCCGACAAGACCTATAAGGATGCCAGCGGCAACACCGTGGATCTTGCCACTCAGGTCAAGCAGACCGCCGAAGCCATTACCCAAAAGGCCGACAAGACCTACAAAGACGCTTCCGGCAACACCGTGAACCTGACCACACAGGTGCAGCAAACCGCTGAGGCCATTACCCAGAAAGCCGCCAAGACCTACAAGGATTCCTCCGGCAAGACTGTGGATGTGGTAACGCAGGTTAAGCAGAACGCCACCGATATTACCACCAAGGCCAGCAAGACCTACAAGGACGCTTCCGGCAACACGGTGGATCTTGCCACACAGGTTAAGCAGAATGCCACCGATATCACCTCCAAGGCAGACAAGACCTACAAGGATGCCTCCGGCAAGACCGTGAACCTGACCACTCAGGTACAGCAGAATGCCGAGGCCATTACCCAGAAAGCCGACAAGACCTATACCGATGAAAACGGCAACACCGTGAACCTCTCCTCACAGGTGCAGCAGAGCGCCGGGGAGATCGCCGCCATCGTGGAGGGCACCCAGCCGGTGGGCGCTGTCAAGTCCACCAAAGTGACCATCGGCACGGCGGGTGTATCCATCGCCACAGGCGGTACCTTTACCGTGGACAGCGGCAACTTCGTGCTGGACAGCTCCGGCAGCATGATCGCCAACGGGGCACAGATCAACGGGCAGCTGCTCAACGAGGGCAAGCCCGTGCTCACCGAGGCGGATATCTACATCGGCACCGCCGCCCCCAAGGCCAAAAAGGCGGGCATGATCTGGATCAAGCCCGTGGCGGACGATGACGGCAACGAAAGCGTGCAGACCACCCACACCGGCAACTACACCGCCAGCACCCGCCAAGGCCTTAAGTCCAACCCCAAGACCGTCACCCTCACGGGTACGGCGCAGGCCGCCACAGGCAGCAGCTACAGCTACGAATTTGCCGTGCCGGTGTACTTCAATGCGGATGTGGCAAACGCCACCGTGACCGTTACCGTGGGCAGCAAGGCCTTCTCCGGCACCATCAGCGGCAACCGGTACAACCACAAGGTGGTGCGCATCTCCGGCGTGCATACCGCTTGGCTGGGCAATGCCTCCAGCATCAGCGTAAAGATCAGCGCCGGCACGGACAACCTGAACAACGAGCGGGCAGAGGACGGCTATCAGATCAGCATGATCAGCCGGGCAAGCTGAGGTGATGGTATGGCGATCAAAACACGACTGATCCAGTCCCACCCCCTCAGCGACCACTCCGGCGACCTGAAAGCCGATGAGGAATTCACCTTCAGCGTGCTCAGCGACAGCGGCCCCGGCAAGCTGAAAAGCATCACCGGCACACGGCTCTACATCTCGCTGGTAAGGAGCTATTCCGCCTACTACACCATGGAGGTGCGCTTCGGCGGCGTTTTGGTGGGCACCACGGTGAACCCCGGCGTGTTCGACAGCGCCCGATCCGCCCTGATGCAGCTGATCTCACCTTCCCCGTTTCTGGTAACGGGCACGGGCGGGGAGATCACCATCTCGATCCGCAGCAGCTCACCCACCGGCAGCAAACTGAATTTCCGCCAAAACTGCTATGTGACCCTTGAGGTGGACTACGAGGAGGCCGAGGAGCCCAAGCGGGTGTTCTTCTACGATGGCAGCAGGTGGCTGCCCTGCGAGGTGCGCTACTATGACGGCAGCAAATGGCTGCCCTGTGAAGCCGTGTACAGCCCGGACGGGCAGACTTTCCAATAGGAGGAGATGAAACCATGAACAGCAACCTGAAGAAAAAGCCGGAAAGCAGCCGCATACCGGGTGTGGGCATTGCTGCACAGAAGCCCGCAGCCCCCGCCCCCAACGGCAAGAATGTGATCGACATGGGCAGCGTGAGCCCCCAGACCGTGACCGGCCAGAAGCCGGGCGGCAAGAACGTGATCGACATGGGCAGCATGAACCCGCAAGATGTGAACAACGGCTTGCAGCTCAACGGTCTTACCGCCGAAGCGAGGCCGCCCCAGCCCGTGAACAACAAGCCGGATGCCCAGACCGGCAGCGCTCTGAACGATGCTGCGCAGGCGCTGGCGAATGTGCAGAACAACAAGCCGGAGCCCTACAAGGGCACCTACAGCGACCAGATCGCCGGGATGATCGACAGCATCCTGAACCAGCAGCCCTTCCAGTACGACCCTGCGGCGGACCCGCTGTACCAGCAGTATGCCCAGCAGTACCAGCGGGGCGGCGAGCTGGCCATGCGGGATGCCATGGCCCAGAGCGCAGCACTGACAGGCGGCTACGGCAACACCTACGCCCAGCAGGTGGGGCAGCAGACCTACCAGCGCCACATGGAGGACATGAACAGCGCTCTGCCCCAGCTCCAGCAGACGGCCTACCAGATGTATCTGGACAACGCCAATGCCCGGCGGGACAACCTGAACATGCTGCTGGGCGCTGACGAGACCGGCTACGGACGCTACCGGGATGCCCTCGGCGACTGGGAGCGGGAGCGGGACTACCTGTACAGGCAGCAACAGGATCTGGCGGCACAGGACTGGCAGCAGCAGCAGTTCGCCTATCAGCAGCAACAGGATCAGGCAGCGCAGGACTGGCAGCAGCAGCAGTTCGCCTACCAGCAGCAACAGGATCAGGCAGCGCAGGACTGGCAGCAGCAGCAGTTCGCCTACCAGCAGCAACAGGATCAGGCCGCACATGACTGGCAGCAGCAGCAGTTCGCCTACCAACAGGCGCAGGATCTTGCCGCACAGGATTGGCAGCAGCAGCAGTTCGCTTACCAGCAGGCGCAGGATCTTGCCGCACAGGACTGGCAGCAGCAGCAGTTCACCTACCAGCAGGCGCAGGATCAGCTGAATTGGGACTGGCTGCGGGAGCAGTTTGAGTACCAGAAGCAGCAGGATGAGCTGAAGCGGAAAAAGACCAGCAGCGGCTCCTCCTCCGGCAGCAGCACGGGCAGCGGCAGCTCCGCCACCCAGACCGATCTGATCAAGCTTCGTCAGGCGCTGACGGAGGCGCTCCGGCCAAGCAGCAACGAAGCTCCTGCCAATACCGGCAGCTATTACGGGCCGGATCCCCGCAAGCGGCACACCAGCCCTGCCAACAGCTCCGACCCTGCCAGATATCTGAGAAAGTAAACAGTGCTGCGGTAATGCAGGCGGTTCTGCCGCTCCATTGCCGCAGCCCTACAGAAAGGAGGAACCGCACCATGACCATTGACCGGGTGCTCAGCCTTACGAGCGAAACCGCCACAGAACCGGTAGTGGTGCAGCAGAACGACCGCGAAAGCCGCACCCTGCGCCTGTACCCCGTGGAGCACGGCGGCAACCCTTGCCCCACAGAGGGCAGGCAGGCGCGCATCCTGTTCCGCAAAAACGGAGCCACCTCTCCGGCTTACGAAGCAACGGTACAGCCCGATGGCTGGATCGTGCTGACCATCCCGGAGGCGGTGACTGCCAACCCGGGCAGCGGGGAGATGCAGCTGGTGCTGGAGCAGGGGGGCTCCCTGCTGCACAGCTTTACCCTGCCCTTTACCGTAAAAGCCAGCCTGAGCTTTGTGGGCGAGGTGGAAAGCCCCGCCGACGACCCCATGGCTGTCAACTGGAAAAACCTGCCCGGCAAGCCCGCCGCCTTTCCCCCATCCGCCCACAC
>JAZQHO010000144.1:0-22958 GCA_045540635.1 Candidatus Limiplasma sp. | reverse complement strand
CAACAAGAACAACCGCGCCCCCCTCTTGGGTGTGTACGCTGTTTTGCTGTGTTTCTATTTCTTCCACAGAATGACCCTTTCCCCATTGGTTTCCTCGGCTCCCTCCAGCGCCGGGTTCATCCTGCGCAGGCTGTCGCAGCTTACCCGGTAGCGCTTGGCAATATCCCACACGCTCTCCCCGGTCTGGCTGAAGTAGATCAGGATTCCGCCCGGCTCGGCGGGAGCAGGTTCCCGGGTCAGATCGCCGATGAGTGGCTGCTGCCCCAGCGCCACATCAAAGCAGCTGAGATGCAGGATGTACTTTACCTCCACCCGGTCGCTGGTGATGCAGCCCACCTCTACCCCTGTCACCTGCAGGGTGAGCGCTTCCTCCTGACACAGATCGCAGGCAAAGCTGATGCGGAAGGGCTCCTCGGTGCGGTAGCTCTGGGGTGCGGGGGTATCGTCGGTCATGTAGATGAGGCATACCTCCATCATCCCCTCCACCGCCAGCTTGCCGCCCTGACGGCTCACATCGGTCAGGATGGGGCGCAGAGTGGCGGTCAGCGGGGTGCGGACAGGGGGCTGCCCCTCCAAAAGCAGGGTCATCTTGCCGCTTTCGGCGGTGTGCACCTGCCGCTGCGCCAGTACCCGGCTGACAGGCTGCGCCTGCGGCAGCAGCAGATCGCCGCCGGTGGTGTAGGCATCCAACAGCAGGCATACATCCCGGCTGCAGGTCATGCGGGCGCTGAGGCCGATCAATACCTCCGCCCGCAGGGTGCGCTGTCCTTCCTCCTGCCCCTCCTGCGAAAGCACTGCCACATCCTTGACCACCGCATCTGCGGTGAGTAGATCGCCATATTCGCCGGTAAGGGGCAGTGTTTCCTCAAAGGGGATGGAGTGCCTTGTTACCACCAGCGGGCGGGAGGGCATGGCGCTCAGGTGGTACACTTCCAGCTCCACCGAGCCGCTGATGGCGGCACGCTCCTCACCGCCCATCACCTCCTGCACAGAGGCTGTGGCTGTGGCGTAAAGTGTATCGGAGATCTGGAGCCCTTCGCTCAGCTCGCATTCGTCGCGGATCAGCACATCCTGCTGCCCCAGCGCTACAGTGCAGCAGGTGCGCAGGGTCTCGGTCTTTTGCATCAGCTCCGGGGCGGGGCGCAGCCCGCTCACCACCCGGATGGGTTCCTCGGTAAACAGCCGGGCAAATACCTTGAGGATCGCCATCAGCTTCAGCCGTCCGCCCTGTGCGGCAGCCTCCACATGCTCCACGGTCAGGCTCACCGGGGCAGTCATGCCCGGGCGTGCCCCCGCCAGCTCGATGGTCTGGCTGAAATCGGCAGCTGCCTCCAAGGTGTTGATGCGGGTGGGGTCGCCCTGGGTGTAGAGCACATGAAAGATCACCTTGCCATCCACATCGGCTCTGCCGGTCTGCAGGTTGGTCTTTTCCAGCACTGCCATGGCCTGCGCAGAGAGGATGACCGTTTCTTCCCGCAGCCCGCCGGGCAGAGCCACTTCGCCCTCCACCACCGCTTGCCGTGTGCTGCTGCCAAGATAACGGCACATGGCGATCTCTTCCCGCAGGATCTCCGGCTCCCGCTCGCCGGGGTTAGGCATCTTGTCCATGGTTTCCTGTCTCCTGTCCATATTGCTTCCGCTCCTTCTGGTCGCTTTGGTGTAGGGTATGCGCCGCCACTGCCCGATATGACGCAGCCGTGGAAAGCTTGCCCCAAACGGTTTTGCTAAGGAATGGCAAAAGAGTTTCAACAGGAATTGACATTCTTTTTTTTCAGGAGTAAAATGCTGCGGTGTTCGTTCTTCTACCTATTAAAAAGGTGGGAGAAAGGCAACGTAAGAAAGGATGCGGAAATATGCTGTTGGTTTTGCTGGCATTGTGGATCGTATTCAACGGGCGGCTCACGCTGGAGGTGTTTCTCTTCGGGCTTGTGCTCAGCTCGGCACTTACATGGTTCAGTTGGAAGTTTCTGGACTATTCGCCCCGGGCGGAGCTGACCGCTCTGCGCATTCTCCCGGGTGTGTTCAAGTATCTGTGGCTGCTGATAAAGGAGATCGTCAAGTCCAACCTGACGCTTCTTTCTTATGTATATGGCAGAAAAAAAGAGCTGAAGCCGCAGCTTGTCACCTTCCGTACGCCGCTCAGGACCGGTTTGGCACGCAATGTGCTGTCCGACTCCATCACGCTGACCCCCGGCACCATCACTGCCATGCAGGAGGGCGACCAGCTCACCGTGCACTGTCTGGACGAAGCACTGGCAGAGGGCATCGAGGCGCTGGATTTCCAGCAGCAGCTTCAGGCGATCGAAAAGACGGCAGAAGGCAGCAGAAAGGAAGGCGGTAAGTGATGCAGGTATCGCAGGCATATCAACTGCTCTGGACGGGCGCACTGGTGGTACTGGCGCTGCTTACGCTGGCCTGCCTGATCCGTTCCATCATCGGCCCCCGCATTGCGGACCGTATCGTTTCCATCAATATGATCTCCACCATCTCCCTTGCTATGATCGCCGTGCTCACCCGTGTGCTGGGCGAGAGCTATCTGGCAGATGTGGCGCTGATCTACGCCCTGCTGGGCTTTCTGGCGGTGGTGGTGCTGTGCAAGGTGTTTATGGGCATTGCACTGGAAAAGAAGGAGAGGGAGGAGAAGAAAAATGGGTGAGTGGATCCTGTTTGCCGTCTCCGCGCTGCTGCTGGTGTGCGGCTTGTTTTTGATGCTGAGCGCCGTTATCGGGCAGTACCGGTTCAAGTATGTGCTCAACCGCATGCATGCCGCCTCCATGAGCGATTCCCTCGGCCTTGGCATGGTGCTGCTTTCCCTGTGCCTGAGCACCGCTGATGGCTGGCTCATCGCCAAATACCTGCTGGTGGTGCTCTTTGTTTGGCTCACCAGCCCCACTGCCGGGCATCTGATCGCCCGTTTGGAGATCGCTACCGACAGCCAGTATCAGGATGAGATGGAGATGATCGAGAAATGAATCTGTTTGTGATCATGATCCTTGGTTTTCTGGTGGTTTGCGCCATTGCCACCGCCTTTACCAAGAGCCTGCTTGCCAGCGTGGTCATCTACATGGCCTACAGTGTTTTGATGTGCCTGATGTGGATGGTGCTGGAAAGCCCCGATCTGGCGGTTACGGAAGCCGCAGTGGGCGCAGGCGTTACCAGTGTTTTGTTCTTTATTACGCTTAAAAAAATCCATGCCATCCGGGGCGATGAGGAGGAGGATCATCATGAAGAAAAATGAGTCCTTCTGGCAGCGGCTGCTTGCACTGGATGATGTATCCCGCGAAAATCCGCTGGATGCCCAGCTGATCGATGCCGCCGGTGACGAGCCGGAGAGTGTGCTCCGCGAAAAATCGCCCTTCGATTTCGCCTTTGCAGAGATCCAGCAGGAGGAGAAGCGGGAGGCGCTGTACACCACCGAGCAGCTGCAGGTTACTCATTTGCATGCATGGGTGGGGCAAAAGGGTGCCAAATGGGTCAAACTGCTGTACAATCTGGCTTGCGTGCTGTTCTGCGCAGCCATCATCGCGTTTCTCATGTCCACGGTACTCAAGCTGCCGCCGCTGGGCTCGCCGGAAAACCCCACCAACAACGAGGTGGCGCAGCGCTATCTGGAAAAAGGCCTTGAGGAGACCGGCGCTGTAAACATGGTAGCCGGTATGATCCTTGATTACCGTGCCTTCGACACCTTCGGAGAAAGCACGGTGCTGTTCGTGGCGGCTTGCAGCGTTCTTCTGCTGCTCAAGCTGGGCGACCACAAGGAGGGCGAACCCAGCCCCGCCATGCTGGAAGCCGAGTGGGACGACCGCCACCACGAGCCCAAGAACGATGCTATTCTGCAAATGGCTGCCCGCCTGCTGGTGCCGGTGATCCTGCTGTTTGGCATGTACATCGTTCTGGCGGGCCACCTTGGCCCGGGCGGCGGCTTCAGCGGCGGTGCGGTGATGGGTGCAGGCCTTATCCTGTACCTGAATGCCTTCGGCTTTGCAAAGACTGGGCGGTTCTTCACCTACAAGACCTTCCGCTGGGTCACATTCATCGCACTGATGACCTACGCCCTTCTCAAGAGCTATTCCTTCTTCTGCGGCGCTAACCATCTGAACAGCGGCATCCCGCTGGGCACCCCCGGCGCGATCCTCTCCTCCGGTCTCATTCTGCCGCTGAATATCTGCGTGGGCTTTATCGTTATGTGCACCATGTACGTGTTCTATACCCTGTTCAGAAAGGGAGGTATGTGAGCATGGAGCTGTTTTCCACCCATATCGAAGAGGTGGCGGCGGTACTTCTGTTCGGCATCGGGTTTTCCACCCTGCTGCTGCACCGGAATCTGATCAAGAAGATCATTGGCCTCAACATTATGGATACCGCCATTTACCTCATGTTTACCTCCATCGGCTATGTGGAGGGGCGCACCGCCCCCATTATGGCGGACGGCATCTCCGAAGCCAGCCACTACATCAACCCCATTCCCAGCGGCTTGGTGCTTACGGGCATCGTGGTCTCCGTCAGCGTTACGGCACTGATGCTCTCCCTTACGGTGCGCCTCTACCGCCGCTACCACACGCTGGATATTGACCGCATTACCACACTCATGAAGGGAGAGGACAACTGATGCCGCTGATCCGGAACTTCCCCTTCTTCTGCATCATGCTCAGCATGATCTGCGGTATTTCCTCCGCCATGCTTCCGGGCAGGCTTGCCCGGAAGGTGACGGTACTGCTGGCAGCGGTGGTGGCTGCCATGAATACGGCGCTGCTGGTGCATCTGATGGCGGCTGGCGAAAACTACCACTATCTGATGGGGCACTTTCCCGCCCCGTGGGGCAACGAGCTGCGGGCAGGCCCGCTGGAGGCGCTGCTGTGCACGCTGTTCAGCATCGTTCTCATGCTCAGCGCGCTGGGTGGTATGGGCAAGCTGAAGGTGCAGGTGGATCCCAATAAGGAAAACACCGTCTGCGTTATGCTGGATCTGGTTCTGGCAGGCACCCTTTCCATGCTCTATACCAACGACCTGTTTACCGGCTATGTGTTTATCGAGATTATGACGCTGGCATCCTGCGCACTCATCATGTGCCGCCAGAACGGGCGCACCATGGTCAGCGCCATGCGGTATATGATTATGAGCCTGCTGGGCTCCGGCATGACGCTGATGGGCATCATGCTCACCTACACGCTCACCGGTCATCTGCTTATCGAGAACATCCGCGAGGCGGTGGCCGGGCTGTACGCCGCCGGCGAGTACCGGGGCCCGCTGACAGTGACCATCGGCCTGTTCTTCGTGGGTCTGGGTATCAAGAGCGCGCTGTTCCCCTTCCACACATGGCTGGCGGATGCCTACGGCTATTCCACGCCCGCTGCCTCTGCGGTGCTGAGCAGCATCGTCAGCAAGGCGTACATCCTGCTGCTGCTGAAGATTTTTACCCGCATGATCGGTATGGATGTGGTGCGCGGCCTGCACCTGAACGACCTGTTTTTCGTCTTTGGCGTTGTGGCCATGGTCATGGGCAGCCTCAGCGCCATGCACAGCCATGATCTGCGGCGCATGGTGGCCTACAGCTCTGTGGCGCAGATCGGCTACATCTATGCAGGTATGGGCATGGGCATCGATGCGGGTCTCATTGCCGCGCTGTACCATATGATGATCCACTCCGCTGCCAAGAGCAGCCTGTTCATCTCTTCGTCCGAGCTGGCGGATGCCTCCACCGGCAGTAAGCGCTTCACCGATCTGCGGGGTGCCGGCAAGCGCAGCCCGCTGGCGGGCGTGTGCTTCACCGTAAGCGCCATGAGTCTGGTGGGCGTGCCTGTGCTGGGCGGCTTTATCAGCAAGCTGGTGTTCAGCGATGCGGCCTTTGGCTACGGCGGCATCCATATGTGGGTCATGCTGGGCGCACTGGCGGTCAGTACGCTGCTCAATGTGCTCTACCTGATGAAAACGGTCATCACCCTCTACCGCCCTGCCCGGGAGGGCTTCGCCATCACGGTGGAGAAGCCGGATACGGCGGCGGTGTGCTCCATGGTGGGCTTTCTGGTGCTCAACGCACTTTTGGGCATAATGGCACAACCCATCCTGGATGTGCTCACCAAGGGACTTCAACTGTTTGTGTAAGGGAGGATGCTTACGATGCAAACCATCCTTTTGTGGCTTATTCCTCTGTTTCCGGCACTGGCTGCGCTGGTACTGGGGCTCCTGCCCCTCAAATACAGTAGCCGGGGCACCCATGCGGTCTCCGCTGCTGCTATGGCGGTCAACTTTGCGCTGTGCCTGTGGCTGATGTTCCTTGGCGATGCTGAGGTAACGCTCTTCCGTCTGGGCGAGAACCTGCCCATTGCGCTCCGGTCCGATCTGGCGGGACGGCTGTTCCTGCTGCTCTGCGGCGGCATGTGGCTCAACTCCGGCGTGTTCTCCTTTGGCTATCTGCCCCACGAGGGCAACGAGCAGCGGTACTTTGTGTTCTACCTGCTCACCATTGCCGCCATCAACGGCATCTGCCTCAGCGCCACCCCTGTGACCATGTACCTGTTCTTTGAGCTGATGACCCTGCTCTCCATGGCACTGGTGGTGCATTCCATGAGCAAGGAAGCCGTGGCGGCCGGCATCAAGTATCTGCTGTACTCCATTGCAGGTGCCATGATGGGTCTGTTCGGCATCTTCGTGTTCTCCGGCATGATGGAGACCCCCTTCTTTGCCGCAGGCGGTGCGATGAACGCCGCCGGAAGCAGCAGCCTCGTTCTGTGGGCTACGCTGATCACCGTTATCGGCTTTGCCACCAAGGCGGGTATGTTCCCCATGCATGGCTGGCTGCCCACCGCTCACCCTATCGCCCCGGCTCCCGCCAGCGCCGTGCTCAGCGGTGTGATCACCAAGATGGGCGTGCTGTGCGTGGTGCGTGTGCTGTTCTATGTGGTGGGCGCAGAGACCCTGCGGGGCACCTTTGTGCAGACTGTGCTGCTGATCCTTGCCCTGTGCACGGTGTTCATGGGCTCCATGATGGCCTTCCGCACCACGGGCTTCAAGAAGCGGCTGGCCTATTCCACCGTGTCTCAGGTCAGCTACATCCTCTTCGGTCTGTTCCTGATGACCCCTCAGGCCTTCGCAGGCGCTGTGGAGCATATGTACTTCCATAGTGTTATGAAGAATGCCCTATTCCTCTGCGCCGGTGCGGTCATCCTCAAGACCGGGCGCACCGAGGTCTCCCAGCTCCGGGGCATGGGCAAGCAGATGCCCCTTACCATGTGGTGCTTCACCATCGCCGGTCTGGGTCTGGTGGGCGTGCCGCCGCTTTCCGGCTTCTTCAGCAAGTGGGAGCTGGCGCAGGGCTCTCTCTCCAGCGGTATTGCGGTGTTCAGCTGGTTGGGCCCGGTGGTGCTGCTCATCTCCGCCCTGCTGACGGCCGGCTACCTGCTGCCCATCAGCATCGATGCCTTCTTCCCCGGCCATGCCCACGGCGAGGAAGCGCCTGCTGCCGTGCGCACCGAGGTGGGTGCTGTGATGGCTGTGCCGCTGGTGGTGCTCACGGTGCTCAATGTGCTCATGGGCATGTTCCCCGGTCTGCTGAGCGATGCGGCGCATACGCTGGCAGCCTTGCTGATGTAAGGGAGGCGGGCTGATGCTTCTGGTATCCATCCTGATCCCCCTTGTAGGCGCAGCGCTGCTGTTTGCCCTCAGGCCGCAGAACGCAAAACTGCGCAATGCCATCGTGATGGCGGCTGCGCTGCTCACCTCCGGCTGTGTGGCATATTGCCTCTTTACCCCCGGCGACCATGCGCAGGTACTGCTCCGGCTCTCCGGGCTGCTCACTGTCAGCTTCCGGCTGGATGGTCTGGGCCGGGTGTTTGCCGGTCTGGTGGCGTTCCTGTGGCCCCTTGCCAGCCTGTACGGGCTGGAGTACATGCGCCATGAGGGCGGCGAAAACCATTTCTTCGGTTTCTATCTCATCAGCTATGCGGTAACGCTGGGCATTGCCTTCAGCGAGGATCTGATGAGCCTCTATGTGTTCTATGAGCTGCTGTCCCTTGCCACGCTGCCCCTTGTGATGCACGGCATGAAGGCCAAGAACGTGCATGCGGGCCGCACCTATTGCTACTACTGTCTGGGCGGCGCTGCACTGGGCTTCATGGCGCTGGTCACGGTCATCCACTATGGCGGCACCGCTAATTTTACGCCCGGCGGCATCGCCGCTCTGGCGGCTGCTCCGCAGGGTGTGGTACTGACCATGTATGTGCTGGGCTTCTTCGGCTTTGGCGTAAAGGCGGCGGTTTTCCCGCTGCACCGCTGGCTGCCGGATGCAGGCGTTGCCCCCACCCCTGTCACTGCGCTGCTGCATGCGGTGGCGGTGGTCAAGGCAGGCGTGTTTGCGGTCGCCCGCCTCACCTACAGCTGCTTCGGCGCAGCGCTGCTCCGGGATACATGGGCGCAGACGGTGTGCCTGTGCGTTGCCCTGTTCAGCATCCTCTACGGCAGCTGCATGGCGGTGCGCGAGCAGCACATGAAGCGCCGCCTTGCGTATTCCACCATGAGCAACCTGAGCTATGTGCTCTTCGGTGTGCTGCTGATGACCCCGCAGGGCCTTACGGCGGGTCTGACCCATATGGTCTACCACGGCCTGATGAAGATCGCCCTGTTCTGCTGCGTGGGCACGGTGACGATCTATACCGGCCGCAGCGACATCCGTCAGCTGCGGGGTCTGGGCAAGGTGATGCCCGTGACCATGGCGGTGTTCCTCGTTTGCGCCGCTGCGCTGGTGGGCGTGCCGCCCCTGCCGGGTTTCGCCAGCAAATGGGCGCTGGCCACCGCCGGTGTTGCCGCAGGCAGCTGGCTGGGCGTTGCCGGCGCTGCCGTTTTGCTGATCTCCGCTGTGCTTACGGCGATCTATGTGCTGGTACCGGCGCTGTCGGCCTATGCGCTGCCCCTTGGCGGCGATGTGCCCAATGAGAATTGCGACCCCGGTTGGATGATCAAGACCGCCGTGTGCGTGGTGCTGGCAGCGATCCTTGTTCTCAGCTTTGCTTCCCAACCCCTTGCCCGCTTCCTTGCGGAGGTGGCGGCAGGTGCCTGTTAAGAAAGGAGTGGTCCGGTCATGAACGGAAATTGGCTTTTACCGCTGGCTGCGCTGCTCCCCATGCTGCTGGCACCGGCTGTATGGGCGCTGGGCCGCCGGGAGGATCGGCACAGTTTGCCCGCCCTTGCTGCGGCTTGTGGGCTGGAAATGGTGCTTGTGGTGCTGGTGGCTGTCAAGGCCTTTGGTGGCAGCAAGGTCAGCTTTGCGCTGCCCGGCTTCTGCGGGCAGGGACTGCTGATGTGTGCAGACGGCTTCCGCAGCCTGTATGCGCTGGTGGCTTCGGTGATGTGGCTGGTCAGCGGCATCTTCAGCCGGGATTATCTGGCCCGGGAGCACGCAGCCGCCCGCTACTGCTTCTTTACCCTTGTCACACTGGGCGCAGTGGTGGGTATGTTCTTCTCCGACAGCCTGTTTTCCATCTTTATCTTCTTTGAGATCATGTCCCTCGCCAGCTACCCGTGGGTGGCCCATGAGGAGGATCCTGCCGCCATGCGGGCGGGGGAGACCTATCTGTATATCGCCGTTATCGGCGGTCTGACCATGCTGATGGGCATCTTCCTGCTGCCCGCAGGCGTGGCGGCGGCTTCCCTTGCTGCGCTGCCGGAGCTTTGCGCCGGGCAGCAGCTGTGGCTGCCTGCTGTTCTGATGCTGGTAGGCTTTGGTGCCAAGGCGGGCGCTTTCCCGCTGCATATCTGGCTGCCCAAGGCGCACCCGGTGGCTCCCGCCCCCGCCAGCGCCCTTTTGAGCGGTCTGCTGACCAAGGCGGGCATCTTCGGCACGCTGATCCTCTCCACGCTGGTGATGCGGGAGACCGCCGGTTTCGGCGATCTGCTGTTCCGGCTGGGCGTTATCACCATGCTGCTGGGCGCTGTGCTGGCTATTTTCTCCCTGAACCTGAAGCGCACGCTGGCCTGCTCCTCCCTCAGCCAGATCGGTTTTATTCTGGTGGGCGCAGGACTGTGCAATCTGCTGGGTGAGGAGAATGGCCTTGCCCTCTACGGCACGGTCGGCCATATGGTCAACCACAGCCTGTTCAAGCTGGTGCTGTTCCTCTGCGCCGGTGTGGTAGCCATGAACACCCACCGTCTGGCCTTGGCGGATGTACAGGGCTACGGGCGCAACAAGCCCTTCCTGCATGTCTGTTTCCTGCTGGGTGCGGCGGGTATTGCGGGCTTCCCCGGCTTGAGCGGTTTTCTGAGCAAGTCTCTGCTGCATGAGGGCATTGTGGAGTTGATCGCCCATCTGGAAGGGCACGGGCATCCGGCGGGCATCTACCGGGTCTCCGAGTGGCTGTTCCTGATCGCAGGCGGCATGACGCTCTGCTACATGCTCAAGCTCTACCTGTGCCTGTTCTGGATGAAGAATGACCATTACCAGCCCGAGTACGACAAAAAGGGCAGCTACCTGAGCCTGCCTGCCCGCATCGGGCTGGGTGCGGCTGCGCTGCTGATCCCTGTTATCGGCCTTCTGCCCGGCGAGACCATGAGCCGCTTCGGTGAGGTCTCCCGCAGCTTTATGCAGGGCGCAGCGCCTCACCACCTGCCCATCCATTACTTCAGCGGCGAAAACCTGAAGGGCGCAGCCATTTCCATCCTGATCGGCGCAGCGCTTTTCGGCCTGCTGCTTGCGGCGCGCAGAATGAAGCTGCGCAAGAAGCTGGCTGTGCAGTTTGATCTGGAGGATATGGTCTACCGCCCCCTGATGGGTGGGCTGATCGCTGTGGGCGGTGCCTTTGCCGCCTTCTGTGACAAGCTGATGGACTGGCTGACCGTTTTCCTCAAGGGCACCGGCGGCACCGCTGCCGCTGTGATGGACAGATCGGTGGATGCCACCGCTGCTCTGGTGGGGCGCACGGCGCTCCAGCCGGTGCATGCGGTGGAGGCTGTGCCGGTGGGCAACCGCATCACCTACACCGCAGGCCGCTGGCTGGATGGCATCGCCAAGATACTGCATGGCGGCAGAGCGCCCAAGAGCAGCTTTGTCACCTCGCTGGCTGCCCTCTGGGAAGAATGGACGGCCCGCTGGCGGCAAATCGCCCGCTCGGTCAGCTACGGTCTGGTGCTGTTCTGCGTGGGGCTGCTCTCAACGCTGATCTATCTGCTCTGGTAAGCTTTTTTCCGGCAGCTGCGGCTGCCCCGGCAAAACGCCGCCCGAACCATCGGGCAGCGTTTTGCTGTAAGAAACCGAAAAAACCGCATGCTTTGCCCGTTCGTCACCCTTGGCGGGCAGCCGACAGCTTTTGCCATCCGGTAATGCTTGCTAACCGGATAACCCGCATGCTATAATATAAGATGCACTAAACTGACCCCATCCGGCTTTGGCCGGAGCACATCACCTGCAAAGGAGACTATGAGCCTTGGGTATGTTGGAATTTGTAAAGAAACTCTTCGGGCAGGGCAACGAAGCCGAAGTAAAGAAGCTGGAAAAGATCGCCGACAGCGTGCTTGCGCTGGAGGATCGCTTTGCTGCCCTCAGCGACGAGAACCTGCAGCAAAAGACCGCAGAATTCAAAAGCCGCTATCAGGGCGGCGAAACGCTGGATCAGCTCCTGCCGGAAGCCTTTGCAGCCTTCCGCGAGGCTGTGAAGCGTGTGGACGGCAAGACCCTGTTCAAAACCCAGATCATGGGCGGTATTTGCCTGCATCAGGGCCGCATTGCCGAAATGAAAACCGGTGAGGGCAAGACCCACACCGCCATTTTGCCCGCTTACCTGAATGCCCTTACCGGCGAAGGTGTGCACATCGTTACCGTCAACGATTATCTTGCACGCTATCAGGGCGAGTGGATGGGCAACATCTTCCGCTTTATGGGGCTTTCCGTGGGCGTGATCCTGCACGACCTGAACAACGAGGAGCGCCGCGCCGCCTACGCCTGCGATGTTACCTACGGCACCAACAACGAGATGGGCTTCGATTATCTGCGCGATAACATGGTCATCCACGAAAAGGATATGGTGCAGCGGGGTCATGTGTTTGCCATCGTGGACGAGGTGGACTCCATCCTCATCGACGAGGCACGCACCCCTCTTATCATTTCCGGTCAGGGCGACCAGTCCACCGATATGTACGAGAAGGCAGACCGCTTTGTGAGCCGCCTGCGCAATGAGAGCGATTATACCATCGCCGAGAAGGAAAAAGCCGTCACCCTGACCGATGCGGGCATTACCAAGGCCCAGCAGCATTTCGGGGTGGAAAACATCGCCGACCCGGAGAACGGCGAGCTGTACCACCATGTGCTGGCTGCCCTCAAGGCTCACACCCTGATGAAGCGGGATGTGGACTATGTGGTGCAGAACGGCGAGGTGGTCATCGTTGACGAGTTCACCGGCCGTCTGATGGTGGGCCGCCGCTACTCGGATGGTCTGCATCAGGCCATCGAGGCCAAGGAGCATGTCAAGGTGGAGCGGGAAAGCAAGACCCTTGCCACCATCACCTTCCAGAACTACTTCCGCATGTATAAGAAGATCAGCGGTATGACCGGTACCGCCAAGACCGAGGAAGAGGAGTTCGAGGGCATCTACAATCTGGATGTTGTCCAGATCCCCACCAACCGGCCTATGATCCGCAACGATATGAACGATGTGGTATACAAGAACCGCCGCGCCAAGTTCAACGCCGTTGTGGAGGAGATCGTGGCACGCCACCAGACCGGTCAGCCCATTCTGGTGGGTACCGTCAACGTGGAGACCAGCGAAATGCTCTCCCGGCTCATCAAGCTGCGGGGCATCGAGCATGAGGTGCTCAACGCCAAGAACCACCAGAAGGAAGCCGAGATCGTGGCACAGGCCGGTCATTACGGCGCTGTGACCATCGCCACCAACATGGCAGGCCGCGGTACCGACATCCTGCTGGGCGGCAACCCGGATTTCCTTGCCCGCCGCAAGATGCGGCAGGATGGTTACGAAGAGGAGATCATCATGGAGGCCATCGGCCACAACGAGGATGCCTCCCCCGAGGTGCTCAGCGCCCGCCGGGTATACCGCAACTATCTGGCCGACTTCAAGAAGGAGACCGATGCGGAGCACGAGCGGGTCATGGCGGTGGGCGGTCTGCACATCATCGGCACCGAGCGCCATGAGAGCCGCCGTATCGATAACCAGCTGCGCGGCCGTGCAGGCCGTCAGGGCGACCCTGGCTCCACCCAGTTTTTCATCTCTCTGGAGGACGATGTGATGCGCCTCTTCGGCAGCGAGCGCATCGCCCCCATGATCGAGCGCATGGGTCTGGGCGAGGATGACCGACTGGAGGCCGGTATGCTCACCAAGCAGATCGAGAGCGCCCAGAAGCGCATCGAGGGCCGTAACTACGGCATCCGTAAGAGTGTTCTGCAGTTTGACGATATTATGAACAAGCAGCGCGAGCTCATCTATGGGCAGCGCAAGGATATCCTGATGGGCGGCAATGTGCGCAGCAACATCATCGGTATGGTCAATGCCCTGATCGATACCACCGCCGAGCGCAATCTGGGCGGCGAGGGCAGCTTCGACTGGGCTGTGGATGATGCAAAAGCGTATCTGGAGAAGCTCTGCCTGAAGCCCGGCACCTTCGATAAGTATGCGGATCGCATCAAGGATATGGAGGAGGCGGAGGAGCTGGTGCCCCTGCTCAAGGAAGAGGCGGAAAGCTTCTATCAGGAGCGGGAGAACATGCTCACCGAGATCGGCATCGATATGCGCGAGTTTGAGCGCGTGGTGCTGCTCACCGCCATCGACCGCCACTGGATGGATCATATCGATGCCATGGACAGCCTGCGGGACGGCATCGGCCTGCGCGCCTACGGCCAGCGCGACCCCGTGCAGGAATACCGTATGGAAAGCTACGATATGTTCAACGATATGGTGCACTTCATCCGTGAAGAGACGGTTCGCCGCATCTACCAGAGCCGTATCGAAAAAGTGCCCGAGCGCCGCAACACCGTAAGGGTGGACAGCCTCAAGGCCGGTCTGCAGGGCGATAACCAGAACGGGCAGGCCAAGAAGGGCGGTGCGCCCGTCAACAAGTCCACCCCCGGCGCAGCGGGGCGCAACCAGCCCTGCCCCTGCGGCAGCGGCAAGAAGTACAAGCACTGCTGCGGCGCCAAGGGATAGTGCCTGCGGGGCACCGCCCCATATCCTGCGCTTTATGTTACCAATGCTGCCATACCCCCTTCTTTATGAAAGGAGAAATTTGCAATGATCGATATCGAAGCCACCCGCGTAGAGCTTGGCAAGCTGCGGGAGAAGATCGAAAAAGCCGCCGATGCGCTGCACCTGCCTGTTTTGGAAGAGGAACTGGCAGAGCTGAAGGAAGAAATGAACGCTCCCGAGTTCTGGAACGATCTGGAGCGCTCCACCGCCGTCAACCGCAAGGTGAGCCAGATCGAGAACAAGCTGAACCATGTTGCCAGTCTCTACACCCGTGCGGATGACATCGACACCATGCTGATGCTGCTGGAGGAAGAACCCGACGACGATATGGGCGATGAGTGCGTCAATGAGCTCAACGGCCTGAACAGCGATACCGAAGCGCTGGAACTGGAGACCCTGATGCGCGGCGAGTTCGACAGCAACGATGCCATTCTCAGCCTGCATGCAGGCGCAGGCGGCACCGAGGCGCAGGACTGGACGCAGATGCTCTACCGCATGTACACCCGTTACTGCGAGCGCCATGGCTACAAGGTAACAGTCAACGACATTCTCGATGGCGATGAGGCCGGTCTCAAGAGCGTCACCTTCCAGGTGGAGGGCCCCAATGCCTACGGCTTCCTGCGCTCCGAGCGTGGTGTGCACCGTCTGGTGCGCATCTCTCCCTTCGACTCCAACGCCCGCCGCCACACCTCCTTCTCCTCGCTGGATGTTGCCCCCATCATGGATGATGATGCGGATTTCGAGATCAACATGGAAGAGGTGCGCATCGATACCTACCGTGCCGGCGGTGCCGGCGGTCAGCACGTTAACCGTACCGACTCCGCCGTGCGTATGACCCATATCCCCACCGGCATCGTGGCTCAGTGCCAGAACGAGCGTAGCCAGATCCAGAACCGCGAGGTCTGTCTCCGTATTCTCAAGAGCCGCCTTCTGGAGCTGCGCGAGCGCGAGAAGGAAGCACAGATGGCAGACATCAAGGGCGAAATGAAGAAGATCGAATGGGGCAGCCAGATCCGCTCCTACGTGTTCCAGCCCTATACCATGGTAAAGGATCACCGCACCAACTACGAAAGCGGCAACGTGGACGATGTGATGGACGGTAATCTGGATGGCTTCATCACCGCTTTTCTGAAGATGCAGTAAGGAGGTACTCCCATGCAAAAGACCGTACGAACCCGCAAGAAAGCACACGGTGCATTTCTTACCTGCTTTATCCTTGGCCTGCTGCTGGTGCTGCTGGCAGCTGTCTATGCGCTCTACATCAACGCCACCGACGAAGCTGTCTTTAAGGAAGCCCTGCTCCATGCCGATGTGGGCGAGCTGATGAACCTTGTGATGGGCAATAACGGTCTGCCTGCAGGGCTGAGCGCCGGGCTTGCCTTTGCCGGCGATCAGAAGGAGATCACCGCCGATCTGCTCAGCCGTTTTGCAAAGGATACCATCGACTATCTGGTGGATAACACGCAGGAATGGAAGCCCACCCTCACCCTGATGGGCATCGAGATGGCCATCCCCCTGTCGGAGGAGTTTCTCGCCCATATGGCAGATGTAAAGCAGTGGGTGGTGTTCGGACGGCAGGCTTTTGTGGGGCTGCTGGTAGTGGCAGGCTTTCTGCTGTTGAGGGTGCTGTTCTCCAGCCGCAAAGGCCGCAGCGGCTTCTCCGGTGCGGGCTACTACATTGGCGTGTTCCTGCCCGTAGTTCTTGTGCTGGGTGTGGTCGGCTGGGCCTACTTCGACTTTGAAGGCTTCTGGAGCTTCCTGCACCGGTACTTTATTCCCAATGGTGTCTTTGCCAACGGCGAGGTGGTTATGCAGATCTTTACCACCGATATGTTCAAGACCTTTATGCTGCCCATCGTCAAGACCTTCATTATGCTGCTGGGCGGCATCGTGCTGCTGCCTGTGGTGGTGTCTCCGCTGTGCAATCTTGTCAAGGGCAGCCCCAAGTACTGATGCGGGTGAGAAGTATGAATACCCAACTGGAAATGCAACAAAAACTGGAAGCCTTGCAGAGCAAGGCTTCCGTCCGTATTCTGGCAATGGAATCCAGCTGTGATGAAACCGCTGCCGCCATTATCGAAAACGGCAGAAAAATCATCAGCTCCGTTATCTTTTCTCAGGTGGATACCCATGCCCTCTACGGCGGCGTGGTACCTGAGATCGCCAGCCGTGCCCATGTGGATGCCTGCGACCGTGTGATCGATCAGGCGCTGAAGGAAGCCGGTATGGCGCTCAGCGATGTGGATGCGCTGGCAGTCACCTACGGCCCCGGGCTGGTGGGTGCACTGCTGACCGGTGTCAACTGCATGAAGGGGCTCAGCTATACCAGCCGTCTGCCCCTGATCCCTGTGCACCACATCGAAGGGCATGTAAGCGCCAACTGGCTCAGCCACCCGGATCTGGAGCCGCCGTTTATCTGTCTGGTGGTTTCCGGCGGGCACAGCCACATCATCCGGGTCAATGACTATGCGGATTATACCCTGCTGGGCCAGACGGTGGATGATGCTGCGGGCGAGGCCTTCGACAAGGCTGCCCGGGTGCTGGGGCTCAACTACCCCGGTGGGCCGTTGCTGTCCAAGCTGGCGCTGGAGGGCAACGATACCTATCTTACCTTGCCCCGTCCCCACCTGGATGGCAGGTACGACTTCAGCTTTTCCGGCCTAAAGACAGCCTTCCTCAACGCCTGCCACAAGATGACCCAAAAGGGCGGGGAATTGCCCCGGGCCGATATGGCAGCCTCCTTTGAGAAAGCGGTGGTGGATACCCTCTGCGAAAAAGCACTGCTGGCCCTCCGGGACAGCGGGCTCGATACCCTGTGTATTGCGGGTGGCGTAAGCGCCAATCGCCGCCTGAGAGACCAGCTGACCAAGCTGAGCCAGAAGCACCGCTTCCGCATGTGCATGCCGGAGCTTTGGCTCTGTACCGATAATGCTGCCATGATCGGTTCAGCCGCGTACTACCGTATGCGCAAGGGTGAGCTGGCGGCGCTGGAACTGAATGCCGTACCGTCCCTGCCCCTGTGCCGCTGATCGAAGATGACCGGAGGGAACCGATCGTGAAACGCATGCTTGCCCTGTTGACCGTTCTGCTGCTCTGTATGCCCTGCCTTGCCGCCGGGGCTGCCCCCTGTATCATTGACCGCACTGCGGCTCCGGAGGCGGCTTATTCGTTCCGGGAGGGCGTGCCTCTGCTGGAGGTGGTGTTTCCCGCCATAGAAGGCTGTGATGCCTTCATCCTCCGCTGCGGCGATGCCACCATGCTGGTGGATTGCGGCACCAATGTGCAGGCCGCCAATGTGGCAGCCATGTTGGACAGCTTGGGCATCAGCAACGTGCAGCACGCCTTCAATACCCACCCCCACAACGATCACATCACCGGGTTTCAGTTCCTGCCGGAGCATATTGCGCTGGAAAGGTTCTACATCACCTTCCCGGACGACTGGAACTCCACCATGCGCTCCACCGTAAAGTACATCCGGCAAAAGAATATCCCGGTGGAGACGGTAGGGGACGGTTATGTGTTCCGGCTGGGCGAGGCGACCGCAACAGTCATTCAGCGTGCCAAAAAGAACTTTGCCACCAACGACCGCTCTGCCATGCTGATGGTACGCTACGGGCGGCGCAGCCTGCTGCTCAGCGCCGATGTGGAGCTGGCGGCACAGAACGAGCTGCTGCGCAATCCGCCGGAGGGTGGCCTCAAGGCGGATGTACTCAAGTACCCCCACCATGGTGTGGCCAAAGCGGGCTGGAATTTCTTTGCGCAGGTGGATCCGGAGCTGTGCATCGTTACCTCCAAGCTGAAGCAGATCCCCGAAACGGTAAAGGATTGCAAAAAGAAGGAAGTGCCGCTCATCTCCACTGCACACACTCCGCTGTTGCTCCGTACAGACGGCGAGATCTGGGTGCTGGAGGAGCTCCCCCTTCCGCAGGCTGCCGAATAAGGCTTCCTGTTTCTGGGCATCCTGTTCCTATTCCAACAGAAAGGAATGGGATCTGAATGGAAAAAAGACATCAAAAACGCACATACAAAAGCACCGTTGCGCTCCTTGCAGGCGCGGCGGTGCTTTTGCTGCTGGTAGTGGGTACGGTGGTGCTGTCCCGCAGGGGGACACAGAACGGACAGGTGCCGCTTATGCAGGTGGGCGGTGCGGAAGTGGTTCGGGTAGCCGATGGGGCGGAGCTGATGCAGACCCTCACCTATACCCGCTGCATCCATACCGTCACCCGCCGGGTAACAGCGCCTGTGGAGATATATGGCAAAACGCTGGAGGAGGTGCAACCCCTCTACCCGGAGTGGCAGATCACAGGCTTTTCGGCTACGGAGGTAGCCATGGCACGCAAGCCGGATCTGTTCTGCCCCGACCATCTGGTGCTGATGACCGGCGCAGACGGCAGGCTCTGCGTATACCGCAACCGCTACGGCGAAGCGCTGGCGCTGGAGAAACAGCTGGAGAGCGAAGCGGCTTCTCTGCCCGCCGCAGCGCAGGAGGAGCTGGCGGAGGGCATCGGCTTCAGCACGGAGGAGGCGCTGGCGGGTTGGCTGGAGAGCATGGAGTCGTAGTATGCTGACCATTCTCATCCGCAGCCTGATCCTTGTCAGCGTGGCGGTGCTCACCTTCCGGCTCATGGGCAAGCGGCAGGTGGGGCAGCTGCAGCCCTTTGAACTGGTCATCGCCATTATGATCGCAGACCTTGCGGCAACGCCCATGGAAAGTCTGGATACACCCCTGTGGCGGGGCATTGCGCCCATGCTGGCGCTGATCCTGCTGCACCAGCTCATCACTCTTCTTTCGCTGAAGAGCCAGCACCTTCGGGCATTTTTCAGCGGCAGGCCAACGGTGGTCATCCGGGATGGCAGGATCGATTATCAGGCACTGCGCAAGCTTTGCTTCAACCTGAACGATCTTTTGGAGGAGCTGCGCACCGGCGGCGTGCTGAGCCCGTCGGAGGTGGGCACTGCCATTATGGAGACCAGCGGACGGCTCAGCGTGTTCCCAAACAGCGCACACCGCCCCGTAAGCCCGGAGGATCTGGGGCTGGAGACCGGCTATGAGGGCGTGCCGCTGACGCTGGTGATGGACGGCAGGCTGGAGAAGCACAACCTGAGCCTGACGGGCAAGGGGGAGAAGTGGTTGGAGGGCTGCCTGCGCAAGTGTGGCTTCAAAAGCATGAGCGCGGTGCTGTTGTGCTATGCGGATACCAATGGCTGGCTCAGCGCCTATGGCTATGACGGCGGCGGCCCTGTGCGGGTACTTGCCCTGAAGGAAAACGAGGTGAACTGGTAAATGCGGCGGGCGGTGATCCTGATCGTTGCCATGCTGGTGCTGGGCACAGCCGCGGGGGTGTGGATGCAGACAGCGCTGGACAGGCTCTGCGGGCACTATCTGAGCGAGGTGGAAGCCCTGCGCAGGCTGGTGGAGGCGGATCGGCTGGCGGAGGCGCATACAGAGCAAGCCTATCTCTTCGCCCGCTGGCAGGGGGAGGAGGGCAAACTGAAGGCGCTGGTGAGCCACCACCACACCCGGGCAGCGGACGAAGCCCTGCTGCTGCTGACCACTGCACTGGAGCAGGGCTGGCGCAAGGAGGCGCTGCTATCGCTGGATATGCTTCGGGATGCGCTGGAGGATCTGCAGGGGGATGTGTGGCTTAAGTGGGAGAATGTGCTGTAGAAAAAAGGCTGCCGCAGCATGGCGCTGCAGCAGCCGTATGGCTATGCTCCTTACCAGAGCAGCGTATTGGTATCCTTCTTCTCCACAGACCCGGCCAGATTGTCGGCGTGGTCGGCGATGCGCTCCAGATTGTTCATCATATCCAGATAGAGCATGCCGTTCTTGGGGGTGCACTTCTTGTTCTTGACGCGATCCACATGGTGGGCGGCCAGCTGCTCGCTCAGATCGTCCACACGGGCTTCCAGCTCGATCACCTCACCGATAACGCCCAGATCGGAGATCTGCGCCTTCACGATGGAGATGCTCTTGGCCAGCATGGTCTGCACCATGTCGCCCAGCTGCTGGATCTCTGCCACTGCCTTGGCGGAGAACTCGGTCTTTTCTTTGGCACGGTCGTTGGCGATGTCGATGATGTTCTCGCAATGGTCGCCGATGCGTTCCAGATCGTTTACCACATGGAACAGGGAACCGGCAAGGTGATTATCATCCATGGACAGGTGCAGACCCTTTACCTCGATCAGGTGCTGGGTGATCTCGGCATTCAGGAAGTCGATAACCTCCTCCTGATGCTCAAAGTCCTCCAGAGACTTGCCTTCGGGGTTGAAGAAATACTCCATCGCAAAGCGGAAGTTGTCGCTGACGATATCTGCCATGCGGTGCACCTCACGGAAGAGCTGCTGTACGGCAATGGGCGGGGTGGAGAACAAACGGGTGTCGAAGTGGCACAGGCGCATGGGCTCGGGCATCTTTTCTTCGCTGTGCACCATCATGCAGGCCAGCTTCTCCAGCAGGGGAGCAGCAGGCAGCAGCAGGCAGGTCATGGTCACATTGAAGATGATGTGCACCAGAGCGATCTGGAAGCGCTGGTTGTCGCCCGCCATGGCGGTGATCCAGTCCGCCAGCGGCAGCAGCAAGGTGATGAGGGTAAACACCACCGTACCGATCACGTTAAACAGCAGGTGAACAACAGCAGCGCGCTTGGCGGTGCGGCTGGTGCCGACGCTGGCCATCAGCGCGGTAACGCAGGTACCGATGTTCTGACCAAACAGAATATACATACTGGCCTGTAGCGAAATGGCGCCGGTGGCAGCCACCGCTTGCAGGATACCCACGCTGGCGGAGGAGGACTGCACCACAGCCGTTACCACGGCACCCACCAGCACGCCCACGATGGGGTTGGTGGCGGCGGCCATCATCTGGCGGAAGCCTTCCCAGTCGCGCAGGGGCGTCATGGCGGCAGACATGGTGTCCATGCCAACGAACAGCATGCCCAGACCCAGCATGATCTGCCCAAGATTTTTCACGCCGGGGCGGTTGCCGATCAGCAGACATACAGCGCCGATGGCACAGAAGATCATGCTGAAATCCAGCTCCACAGACAGCAGCAGCGAAGTGACCGTGGTACCGATGTTGGCACCCATGATCACGCCGATGGCCTGTGAAAGCTGCAAAAGACCGGCGTTTACAAAGCCGACCACCATAACCGTGGTGGCAGAAGAGGACTGGATTACAGCAGTTACCAAAATACCGGTCAGCATGCCCATAAAACGGTTTTTGGTAAGAACCTCCAGCAGCTTCTTCATACGGTTGCCGGCTGCCTGCTCAAGACCGTCGCCCATGGCGTTGATGCCGTAGAGGAACAGACCCAGACCGCCCATCAGCTGTAGTAGTGTCATCAAACTCATTGGCTTTCCTCCTTGCTTTTCCGCCACATCTTCCGGCGGAAATCTGCTTTTTTCTTGTTCTTCTTTGTACGCTTGCAGTATAGCATGGGTGAAACCGGTCTGTAAATGTACGAATTTGCTGAATACCGGCAGAAAACCGCATTACCGCTGTCAAGGCAATCGATTGTGCAAAAGATAAACGTTGTTTTTTGTGTAAAAAAGCGGGAAGTATACACATTTTGCACTTGAATTTTATGCCAGTGAGTTTTATAATGTTTGCGTTGCATCCGGGTCTGTGGTTGCAAGCCGATGCCAGACGCGGGCAAAGCGGTCCACGTAAGCCGGGCAAAGCCCCGGTGAGCATGGCGCGTTCTAGATGTAAGACCGGCCGCCTTTGGGCGAGAGAGGGCGAGTAGGGCGCCGAAGCGATGAGCAGACCCTCCAGCCGGCGAGTGTGGGGTCAAAGACCAGGTCAGCCGGATGCATAATCAAAATAATCGGAGGAACCCAAACATGTACGAAGACAAGACTTTGGTGTGCCGTGACTGCGGTGCCGAATTTGTATTCTCCGCCGGTGAGCAGGAGTTCTACGCCGAGAAGGGCTTCCAGAACGAGCCCACCCGCTGCAAGGACTGCCGTGCTGCCCGCAAGGCCAACCGCGCCAATGCGCCCCGTGAGTCCTTCGAAACCACCTGCGCAGCCTGCGGCGCTCCCACTACTGTGCCCTTCATTCCCAAGAGCGACCGTCCCATCTACTGCAGCGAGTGCTTTGCCAACCATCGTCAGGGCTGATCCTCTCCTGCAAAAATCAAAAAGGCATCCGTCTGTTTTTATACAGGCGGATGCCTTTTTCGTGGCTGTAACGGGCAAATCGATTGTGATGTTTTTTTGAAAAAGTATTGTGCAATCATATGCGATGTGATAAAATACAATGGTTATATATCATAGTACATTTCTGGAGGCGCGGTCGATGGAATCCCGTTATGATGCTCTGAAACTCGAAAACCAGCTCTGTTTCCCACTGTATGCCTGCTCCCGCAGCGTTATTCGCGAGTATAAGCCCTTACTGGACCAGTTGGATCTCACCTATACCCAGTATATTGCCATGCTGGTGCTGTGGGAAAAAGGCACCATGACGGTAAAGGAACTGGGCGAGCAGCTGTATCTGGATTCCGGCACCCTTACGCCGCTGCTCAAGAAGCTGGAGCATAAGGGGCTGATCACCCGCAAGCGTTCCTCCGAGGATGAGCGCAATTTGATCCTTACCCTCACCAAAGCCGGCATGAGCATGCGCGAACAGGCGCTTATCGTACCCGAAGAGCTTGCCAAGACAGTGCCTTTGGAGCATGAGGAGGCAGTCACCCTCTACAAGCTGCTGTACAAGATCCTCGAAAAGCAGGGCTGATCTTCCGGCCCTTTCATATCAGAAGCCCCCTGCACCGCAGG
>JAZQHO010000143.1:0-16214 GCA_045540635.1 Candidatus Limiplasma sp. | reverse complement strand
GTGGAGGAATAACTCTGGGCGATTGCAAAGGGCGCCAGTCCCAGCAGCATCACATGCAGGTATTCCATAGCATAACTCAGCGTGTTCTGAACGCGTACGGGATCAGATGTATCCGTGAGGTAGAGGGATACCAGCTGCCTGCCCATGGTCAGGAACAACACACATGCGATCACCAGAACCATGGAACAGATATAAATCTTGTAGCGGTGGGATGCACGTACACCGTCGGTATTGCCTGCGCCATGATACTGGGCGGTGAAGATACCTGCGCCGGCTGTGGCGCCGAAAACACACAGATTGAACACCATAATAAGCTGATTGGCGACGGAAACACCGCTCATTTGCACAGTGCCTACCTGACCGACCATGATGTTATCCAGCAGAGATACAAAGTTGGTTATGGAGTTTTGAATAATGATTGGAATGGCAAAAAAAAGAACCTTTTTCAAAAAGGCCTTATCGCCGAAAAGTCTTTTTAGCATGATGTTACCCTCTCTTTGCAGGCTATCATAGCACAAAGCCATAAACCTTGCAAGTGTCAAGCCGGGAGAAAAAAGCAAATGCAACTGTCAGTTGCGTAAATGCAATGATCGGATGGTGGTGTTGCAACCTGAAATGTGATAGTGTATACTCATAATGATCGATAAGGGGGATACACTATGACGTTATCTGAAAAAATCACCTATTGTAGGAAAAAAGCTATGTTGTCTCAGGAAGCGCTTGCGGAAAAACTCGGGGTCTCCCGGCAGGCGGTAAGCAAATGGGAAACAGGGGAGTCTGCGCCTGAACTGAACAAAATGTTGCCATTGGCTGAGGCGCTGAACACATCGGTAGACTGGCTGCTTAGCCCTGACGACCCTGTACAGGAGCTGGAATCTGCTGCGCACACAGAGGGAAATGCTGCTTATCCTGAATGGCTCAACAGACTTCCCGGTTTCTTGCAGAAGATGATTTACCGCTATGGCTGGCTTTTCGGAGTCCGATTGTCCGTATCGGGAGCATTTTTTGCAGGACTTGGACTGCTTGCGCAGTACATTTCCAATCTCATGCTGACAAGCTTTAAGAATACAGCATTGGGATTTGGAGGAATATATGAGGAATTTGGCGGTTCATTTGGTCCGTTTGATTCAAATCCAGTAGCCGGGATGATCGATAGCATGACTGCCAATGATCCGGTGACGGTTATGGGGAAATTCATCACATTTCTTGGGCTAATTTTAATCGTGGGGGGCATCGTGCTTGCTGTGATCCTCAAGCGCTACGGAAAAGGAAAATAAAAGATGGCGTGGTCAAGCGACCACGCCAAGTTTTTTGGCAAACGGTATTAGCCCTCGAAATCTGCTTCCTCAGCCTGAACTGTCTCCTCCGCGGGGGCTTCCTCGACGGGAACTTCCTCGACGGGAGCTTCCTCAGCAGGCATTTCTTCGGCAGCAACGGGCTCCATGTAGATGTCCATGGAGAGCTCCTCAGTACCGGCGGTAATGAGCAGCGTACCGTCCACCAGCAGGGTGAAGGTGTAGGATTCTTCTGCGGCAGCAGCTTCCTCGGTGCTTTCCTCAACAACAGGAGAAGGAATGCTCAGAACGCCATCGGCAAAGACGGCTTCGAACTGCTCGCTCTCGCTCTCTTCGCCCTCGGTGGAGATCATGGTGATGGTGGTGCCCTCGATCACAGCGCCCATGCCAATGCCCATTTCCTCGGGAGAAACAGTCATGCCCATCACGCTGACCAGGGTAGCATTCCAGGTGCCGGCGTACTCTTCCAGCGTGGCATCGGTGCGGGCCTCAGCAGGCACGAAGGCAGCAGCGGCTTCGCGGGTGAAGGTAACAGCCATGCCCTCCATATCCATGTTCAGGGCGTTGGCTTCGGCATCGTAGATCATGGTCACTTCGCCGTTGTCGATGGAGATGCCGGTCTCGGTCTGAGCCCAGATGCCATCTTCGGCCTCTTCCATAAAGACCATGGTGTAGGTGCCGTCGGCATTCAGGGTCATATCCATGCTCATGCCGAACAGATCGGCGTACCAGTTACCGGTCAGATCCACTGCTTCGGCAGAAGCGCCGCATACCAGCAGCATGCTCAGGGCAAGCAGCAGGGAGAAAAACTTTTTCATTGTTGTAACCTCCAGTTGTGTATTGGATCCGGATAAGCATTGTGCCCTCCGAATTTCCTGATTTTATTGTATGCTAAACCTATCAAATTATCAAGTTATCTATGTGCAAATCCTGTATTCTTTACACCCCTGCAATGTTGCATACCGCTTTTCGCTCATGCTACAATAGCACTGCGACCCTTTACGTTTTTTTACCCGGAAAGGAAGATGCCCGTGGAAAACGAACGTTTTGATGCCACTCTTGCCTGTGCATGGATCCGTGGGCTCAGCCTGCGCACCGGCGAGCCGGAGCTGCCCCGCGCCCTGCTGGATACGCCCCTTCATGCCCTTATGGAAGCGGATACCGAAGCGCTGCTCAGCGCCGGGCGCAAGGCGCAGCTGAAGCTGTACCGCTTCAAGGATCACCGGGAGCTGCCCCGGGTCAAACGGGTGCTGGGGATCCTGAGCGGTCTGCAGCCGGAGAGTCTGCTGGATGTGGGCAGCGGCAGGGGTGTTTTTCTCTTCCCCTTCCTGCGCCAGTTTCCCGGTGTGCCCGTCACCTCGCTGGATCTGCTCCCCCACCGGGTGGAGGTGCTCAGCGACATCAGCACCGGCGGCTACCCTCACCTGACGGCGCTCCGGCAGGATATTACCGAATGGGATATGCCGGATGACAGTTTCGATGTTGTCACCCTGCTGGAGGTGCTGGAGCATATCCCCGATGTGGGCGCTGCCATCGCTGCCGCTGTACGGCTGGCAAAGCGCTGCGTGATCGTGACCGTGCCCTCCAAGCCGGACGACAACCCGGAGCACATCCATCTGCTGACCAAGCCCATCCTGACAGAGCTGTTTGCACAGGCGGGCTGCACCAATCTGCATTTTGACGGCGTGAACGGTCATCTGCTGATGACCGCATGGCTCTGACCAGCGAAAGGAAACCATTATGGACGAATACCGCATTATCAAATACCCCCGTACACCCCACATCGAGGGCTCCCGCCTGCAGCCCGGCGACGAGGATCTTTCCCAGATCCCCTTCAGTGAGATCGCCGGTCTGCCCCTTGTGGTGGAGGAAAAGATCGACGGTGCCAACACCGCCCTTTCCTTCGACCCGGCTGGCACACTGCTTTTGCAGAGCCGGGGCCACTACCTGACCGGCGGCTACCGGGAGAAACACTACCAACTCTTTAAGCAGTGGGCCAATGTGCACCAGCAGCGCTTCTGGGAGGTGCTGGGCTGCCGCTATGTGATGTACGGCGAATGGATGTATGCCAAGCACAGCATTTTCTACGATGCGCTGCCCCACTACTTTATGGAGTTTGACGTACTGGACCGGGAGAGCGGTGAGTTTCTCTCCACCGACCGGCGGCACCGGCTGCTGGCAAGCCTGCCGGTGTGCCATGTGCCGGTGCTAGCCAAGGGCTGCTTCCGGCGCATGGAGGATGTGCTGCATTATCTGAGCCCCTCCCGCTACATAACCGAAAACCATCTGGAGAACCTGCGTACCCTTGCCCTGCGGGAAGGGCAGGATGCCGACCGTATCCTGCGGGAGACCGATGCCGCCCTTACCATGGAGGGGTTGTACCTGAAGGTGGAAGAGAAGGGGCAGGTGAGCAAGCGGGTCAAGTACGTCCGCTCCAGCTTTCTGCAAACGGTGGAGCAATCCCAGAGCCACTGGCTGGAGCGCCCCATTATCCCCAACCTGCTCTGCCGCCCCATTGAGGAGCTGTATCTGCCCGAGCTGCCCAAGGAGGAACTGCCGTGAGCCTTTGGAACAGATTGCTGGAGGCGCTGCCCCGAACCCCGGAGGAGCCCATCCGCTGGGATGCCATCCGCGCCGCAGGCTTTGATCCCTTTGCCGCCGCAATGGCCAAAACACAGCAGAACCCCCACTGGCACGGCGAGGGGGATGTGCTCAGCCACACCCGCATGGTGTGTGAAAAGCTGCTCACCCTGCCCGCCTACAAGGCAGAACCGCTGCCCGTGCAGCAGCTGTTGTTTGTGGCTGCACTGCTGCACGATATCGGCAAGATCCCCTGCACGGTACAGGAAAACGGAGAATGGACATCGCCCAACCATGCCATCGTGGGCGCACGCATGGCCCGCCGCTTCCTCTGGGTGGATTGCGGGCTCTGCGGCACGCCGGAAAAGCAGCAGCTACGGGAAACCATCTGCTGGCTGGTGCGCTACCACATGATCCCCCTGCGGGTGCTGGAGGACAGGGAGCCGGAGCTGCGCCTGTCCAGAATGGCCAGCAACGGGCAGCCGCTGCCGCTCTTTACCCTGCAAAGGCTGTGCACCCTGTCCCTTGCCGATACGCTGGGGCGCATTGCCCCGGATACCGCCGAGGGCATGGAGAAGGTAGCATTGGCGGCGCTGGCTGCCGAGGAAGCGGACTGCCTGCACGGCCCCCGTCCCTTTGCCACGCCCCACACCGCCCGTGCGTACCTTACCGGGCGCAACGTCTGGCCGGGGCAGGCCCTGTACGATGACTGCTGGGGGCCGGTGACGCTGCTGTGCGGGCTGCCCGGCACCGGCAAGGATACATGGCTCCGGCAGCACTGCCCGGAGCTGCCCATGGTCAGTCTGGATGCTCTCCGGGCAGAGATGGGGATCTCCCCCACCGCTTCTCAGGGGCCTGTGGCGCAGGCGGGCAAGGAAAAGTGCCGGGAATACCTGCGTGCCAAGCAACCCTTCGTGTACAACGCCACCAACCTGACGGCCTCCATCCGGGCAGGGCTGGTGCAGCTGTTTGAAGAATACGGCGCATGGGTGCGCATCGTATATCTGGAAACCGAATGGGAGGAGCAGCTCCGGCGCAACCGGGAGCGTGCCGCCGCTGTGCCGGAGCGGGTCATCTGCGATATGCTGGACAGGCTGAGCCCGCCGGAGGGCTACGAAGCCCGGCAGGTAGAATACCTGTGCGTATAGCGCCCCTTAAACATCAAAAACCGGGCTGCCGCAAGCTTGAAGCGGCAGCCCGGTCTGTTTGTTTGGGATATCATACAGGGATCGCCGAGCCGTAGGCCTTCACTGGCTTGCCGTGCTCGTCGAACTTGGTGGTATAGCGCACCTTGCACATCATGCGTGCAGGCGTAAGGGGCATGATGGCTTCCTGCTCCTGTACACCCGCCTCGATGCGGCGGTGCATCTCCCGGTATTCCTCCGCCACATCCTGCGGGAACACGCCCCGCTCGATGGCAGACTCCGGGTAGTTGGTCAGCAGCTCCGGCAAGTCCAGATCCCGCATGCAGCGGAAGCAGGGGCGCATCTCCCGGGTAGCCACATCGTACTCCCAGTAGTAGATGTTCACCTGTTCGCTGGCAGCCCGGAACAGGTCCTCCCGCTCCTTGATCTTGTGGAGGGCATTCTTCTCCTCCGTAATGTTGCGGATGGCTGCGTAGAAGAACCAGCTGTCCTTGCTGCGCCCGATCACCCGCACGGTGCTGCGGATGCATACGCTGCCGCAGGCACAGCCGCTGTAGGTGCGCCATGTCTCGCACTCTTCCTCATCGTTGCTGGCAATGGCCCGCTTGAGCATATCGGTGTAAAGCTGATGGTCGGCCTCATCCAGCATGGTAAGGGGATCCAGCCCCAGCAGTTCCTTCTGATCCAGCTGGATACCCAGCTCCTGCTGATACTTGGCATTGGCGCGGAGCAGCTCGATCCTGCCGTCCCGGTAGTCGAAGATAGCAGCGCCGCCCACATAATTGTTGAAAATGAGGGTATCCAGCGATTCTGGATTCCAGAACTCGTCTGCATCCACGTTTTCGATCATCTGCAGAGGTGTGGCGGTCTCGCCAAGGGTGGAGCGCTTGAGTACCGTAACGAACTGTTCTTCCGGCATGGGGCGGGCATACATGAAGCCC
Source organism: Candidatus Limiplasma sp. (assembly GCA_045540635.1). Taxonomy (GTDB): domain Bacteria; phylum Bacillota; class Clostridia; order Christensenellales; family Aristaeellaceae; genus Limiplasma. The sequence goes on along the minus strand of JAZQHO010000143.1, from coordinate 10,253 downwards.
TGTACATAGTTGCAGCCGATGCTGCGCAGATAATCCGCCTGCTGCAGATTTTCCACGCCCTCGGCGATCACCGTCAGCTTGAGCCATTTGGCCATACGTACAATGGCGCTGAGGATGGTTCCGCTGCGACTGGTGGCCATGGCTTCGGTCAGGAAGCGCATATCCAGCTTGAGGATATCCAGTGCGATGTCCTTGAGCACATTCAGTGAAGAATAGCCGCTGCCGAAGTCGTCCATCTCCACCACATAGCCCTTTTCGTGCAGCTGCTCGATGATGCGGGAAGCCTGCCGGTTATCACCCACCACCGCCGTTTCGGTGATCTCGATGCGCAGCAGCTCCACCGGCACATCGTAGCGCATGCGGCAGCTTTCCAGAATATCGATAAAATCGGACTGGTAGATATCGTACCGGGTCAGGTTGACGGAGATGGGCACCGGCTTGATGCCCTGATCGAAACACTTGCGCTGGAAGCGGCACACCTGCTCAAAGACGAAGAAATCCAGCCGGGTGATGAAGCCGTTCTTCTCAAACAGCGGGATGAACAGCCCCGGCGAAACAATGCCCCGCACCGGATGCAGCCAGCGCACCAGCGCCTCCGCGCCGATCAGCTCGCCGGTGGAGTGGTCGTACTGGGGTTGGTAATACACCACGAACTGGCGCTCTGCCAATGCGGTATTGGCCATGCCGGTGATCTCCTGCTCGCCCAGCATGGCGCTGCGCATCTCCTCGGAGTAGAAGCTGTACTTCTTGGTGTAGCTGCCCTTGATGGCGGCCTGCGCCAGCTTGGCACGGTCCAGCATCGCATCCACAGAAAGCTCCTCGCCGGTGGTCACATAGATGCCCATGTTGCTTACGATCTCGATATCCAGATCGTAGGAGCCGATGCCCTTGATATATTGCTCCACAAACTGGGTAAGCGTTTCATCCCGCCGGTGCAGGAAAACGGCAAACTGGTCGGAGATAAGCCTGCATATGGCCTCATCCTGCCCAAGCAGGGAGGAAACCCCGTTGGCGATGTATACCAGCAGCCGGTCGCCCTCGGAATTGCCGAACTGGTCGTTGATGGCCTTGAAGCGCACCACATCGAAATACAGCATGGCATAGTTGCCGGCCTTTGCGCCCTCCGGGTCGGCGGCCAGAATACGATCCACCTTACGGGCAAATGCGCCGTGGCTCAAAAGGCCGGTCACATCGTCGTACTCGGGGGTCTGGCGTGCACCGTAGAGCTCGTCGTTCACATCGGTAAAGGTGAGCGACACCAGACCGTCCTCCCCTGCCGATACCATACCGATGCGGAACCAGCGCCACATGCCGCTGGCGGTTTTAAGCAGATATTCGGAAAAGATGACGGAGGGGCCGTCCTCCGCACATACCTGCATCAGGCTTTCCCGGATGCGCAGGGCGGTATCCTGCCGGGCTGCGCCGTCCTCCATGAGAACGCTCCACAGGGGCCGCCCGTCAAAGCAGGCACGGAAAACCTGCCCCATCTCCGGCGGGTAGACAAAAGAACCATCGCCGTGGCGGTAGCGCACCAGCATATGCTGCATGCCCTGTCCGCCGGATTGTTCCTGCACATCCTGCCCGGGCATGACCATATCGGACTCATAGAACAGATAGCTGTTTCCGCCACGCCGCTTGGCACAGTACATAGCCAGATCGGCCTTGCGGTACAGCTCTTCGAAGGTGGTGCCGTCCTTGGGGCTCATGGCAACGCCCATGCTCACGCTGAGCAGCGTATCCTTCTTCTCCAGCACTGCAGCATGCACATGCCGCACCGTGCGCTGGATGGACTCGTACTCCTGCACATTGTAGAGACAGATGACAAACTCATCGCCGCCAACACGGGCGATCAGATCCTCCGGCCCGAGACCGGCACTGAGGCGCTTGGCCACCTCGGTGAGCAGGGCATCGCCTGCCAGATGGCCGTAGGTATCGTTAAAGAGCTTGAAGCCATCGATATCCAGCATCAAAAAGGCGTAGACCTGCCCGCTGGCCGCCAGCTTTTGCATGGCACGCTCCAGCCCGGGCCGGTTCAGGGTCTGGGTGAGCGGGTCGGTCTCGGAGCGATCCACCAGACGGGCCAGCTCGCGCTTTTCGTTATCCACCCGCATAAAGCGCAGTTCCAGCACCCGCTCGGTGCCCCGCGCCAGCGCTGCACTGCTGAGGCATACCCAGCTTTTTTGTCCATCCTGTTCCACCAGCATCTCAAACAAGGAGGGGGCAAAATTGCCCTGCGGGATGCGCTGCTGCAGTTCGATAAAATAGGCCGCTGTTTTCTGCCGGTATTCCTCCGGCAAGGGCCAGCTTTCCGGGGCTGCGCTGAGCAGCTCCAGCCGCACAGGCGCAGCGATCCGGTATTCCTCGAACAGCCCGCCATAGGCAGACAGCAGGCTTCCATCGGCAAAAGAATATTCACATACGAAAAAGTCCCGTTCCTCAAAGGTGTACGGGCTGGTGAAATCTCCCGACAACGCCGAAACATCCATTAACCTTACATCTTGCTCGAACCTTTTCATCTTGCGGCCCTCAAATCTATACAGTACGGTTTATGTGCAGCTTTTTAGATATGCATGATTATACCATACCCACCAAAGGGCTGCAAGGTATTGACGCAAATTGCAGGAAATGCCGAAAACGCATGAAAAAGCGCCTTCCGAACCGTATTTTTATGCCATCTCATAAAAACAAGGGGACAAAAAGATCCGCACAGCAGTAACCGTGCGGATCTTGCCCATCAATCGATCACCAGTTGCCCCATGGAGGGTTCGCCGGTCACTTTCTCGCCGAGGGTGTTGGCCCAGCTTTCGGTATAAAAACAGAAGTAGGATAGCTGCTGCTCCCGGCGCTTTCTGACAAGCCCCGGCCAGAAGCCCCATACCGTGGAGGCGATGCCGATTACCGGCAGGTACAGCGGCCCCAGCAGCAGCGACTGGATGGTGTGCCCATATTCATGCACCAGCAGCCGGTCTGCCAGCTGCTGCCGGGTCATCTCATGCTGTACACGGTGGTAGTAGGGCAGCTCGTCGGTCACAAACACGAACAGCCCCAGCGATACGCTGGCTTTGTTGTTCCAGCGAGTGACCACCGCCCCATGGTACCAGAAATGAGGGCAGCGGACATAGACCAGAAAATGTACCAGCCCCAGCAGGGTCTGCAGCAGCCCGTAGGTGCACTGCCAAAAGACATAAAGGAATTTTTTCATCATTCTCCCTTTTCCTCCGCCAGCGACCAGCCATGGTCGCCGTGGTATACCATCAGGCGGGTCATACCGCCATCGATGCAGATGTTCTCGCCGGTGATGAAGCCCGCCTTTTCCGAGCAGAGGAACAGCACCATATGCCCGATATCCTTCGGGTTGCCCACACGGCCTGCGGGCTGCTGCACCGCATCGGGGCCTTCATAGACGGTATAGGCGTTATCGATCCAGCCGGGCGAAATGGAGTTGACCCGCACCCGCCCTGCAAGGCTGACCGCCAGCGAATGGGTCAGCGCATGGATGCCGCCCTTGGCAGCAGTATAGCTCTCGGACTGCGGCTGGCTCATCCTGTCCCGGCTGGAGGAAATGTTGACGATGGCAGCCCCATCTGCAAAATGGGGCAGAAACAGCCTGGTCAGGTAATAAGGGGCGGTAACGCCCACCCGCTGGGCGTATTCGAACTCCTCCCAGCTGCATTCGTTAATGCCCTTGAACAGGGGCGCAGCGTTGTTGATGAGGAAATCCACATGCCCGTATTCGTCTACCACCTTCTTTGCAAAGCGCTCCAGCGTTTCTTTGTCTGCCAGATCGCCGGTGAAGAAATCGTTCTTTTGCACATCGATCACGCAGACATGAGCGCCTTCTTCCCGGAACATATTGCAGATGCATTTGCCGATGCCCTGCACCCCGCCGGTGACTACCACCACTTTGTCTGTAAACATGCCTTTTCGCCTCCTTAACACGCATACGACACCTCGAGCATTATAGCAAAACCAGCCCCGGAATACAATGAAAAACGCCCTGCTCTCGCAGAGAGAGCAGGGCGCAGCCTTCAGGTTCCAGAATGCAGAATGCGGATCAGGCATTCTTCTCCTTTTCCAGGAAGTTGTAAACGATGGCAGCCAGCGCAGCGCCAACGAAAGGACCAACGATGAACACCCACAGGGCGTTGATGGGAGCGGTGTTGCCGGTGAGCAGAGCCACCACAGCGGGGCCGAAGCTACGGGCGGGGTTGACGGAGGTGCCGGTGAGACCGATACCCAGAATGTGCACCAGAACCAGGGTCAGACCAATAATCAGGCCGCCAAAGGAACCGTGACCGGCCTTCTTGGAGGTAACGCCCAGAATGGTCAGAACGAAGAAGAAGGTGAGAACGATCTCAACCAGCAGACCGGCAATAGCGCTGCCACCCACACCGGCCAGACCATTGGAGCCAAAGCCACCGGTCATATCGGTAACGCCGCCCAGACCGAAGATGGCAGCCAGCAGACCGGCACCGGCCAGAGCGCCCAGGCACTGAGCGACTACATAGCCGATGAAATCCTTCACGGACATGCCCTTGCTCATCAGCACGCCCAGAGAAACAGCGGGGTTGATATGGCAGCCGGAGATGTTGCCAACGCAGTAAGCCATGCCAACGATCACCAGACCGAAGGCCAGAGCGGTCAGCAGGTAGCCGGAACCGGCGGCAGCGTTGCAGCCCACCAGCATGGCGGTACCACAACCAAGTGTAACCAAAGTGAGGGTGCCGATAAACTCAGCAATGTACTTCTTGGTAGCTTTCATGATGATTCCTCCTGATTATTCAACTGGAGCCCGGCAGCATTGCCGGTTCTTTCCACAGGAAAAGATACCACTTGAAGCGTGAAAAGTCAATATTTATACACAAGAATGCATGGCAACTGTTGCGCATCCCGCATACAAAAACCGGCCCCGCCCGGTCTGTGCCGGTGCGGGGCCGGAGAAATGCGGCTTACAGCTTGTTGCGCTGAATCTTACCGGAGATGGTCTTGGGCAGCTCCTCCCGGAACTCCACGATGCGGGGGTACTTGTAGGGGGCGGTATGCTGCTTAACGTAGTTCTGGATCTCCTTCTTCAGCTCGTCGGTGCCCTCGGTACCCTTGGTGAGCACGATGCAGGCCTTGACCACCTGACCGCGCACATCGTCGGGTGCGCCGGTAACGCCGCACTCCAGCACATAGGGCAGCTCCATGATAACGCTCTCGATCTCGAAGGGCCCGATGCGGTAGCCGGAGGACTTGATCACATCATCCACACGGCTCACATACCAGAAGTAGCCCTGCTCGTCCTTCCAGGCCACATCGCCGGTATGGTACCAGCCATCGTGCAGCACGGCAGCGGTTTTTTCCTCGTCCCGGTAATAGCCGAGGAACAGGCCGCATGGAACCTTTTCGCTGGTCTTGATGCAGATCTCGCCGCTTTGGCCGGTGGGCACGGGGTTGCCGTCGGGATCCAGCAGCTGGATGTCGTACAGGGGGCTGGCCTTGCCCATGGAGCCCACCTTGTGGGCATGACCCACCAGATTGCAGATGCTCAGCGTTGTCTCGGTCTGGCCGAAGCCCTCGATCAGCTGCAAGCCGGTCTGCTTTTCAAACTGGTAGTACACCTCGGGGTTGAGCGCCTCGCCTGCGGTGGTGGCACGCACCACAGAGGAGAAATCGTACTGGGTCAGATCCTGCTTGATCATCATGCGGTACATGGTGGGCGGTGCGCAGAAGGTGGTGATCCTGTGCTTGCCGAACATGGGCAGGATGTCCGCTGCATCGAAGCGGTCAAAGTCGTAGGTGAATACGCCGCCTTCGCACAGCCACTGGCCGTAGTATTTGCCCCAGAGCGCCTTGCCCCAGCCGGTATCGGAAATGGTGAAGTGCAGACCGTTGCGGTGCACGCAGTGCCAGTACTTGGCGGTGATGTAGTGCCCCAGCGGGTACTTGAAGCTGTGGGTGGCAATCTTGGGGTAGCCGGTGGTGCCGGAGGTGAAGAACATGAGCATGGGGTCGTTGCCGCAGGGGGTATCCTCGGTACGCAGGTAGCGGCGGGTGAAGAGCCCGAACTCACTGTCGTAATCGTGCCAACCCTCGCGGCTGCCGCCCACAAGGATCTTGGTTTTCAGGGTGGGAGACGTCTCGGCTGCCAGCTCCACCTGATGCGCCACATCGCCATCGGCAGTGCAGAGGATGGCGCTTACGCCCGCCGCCTGAAAGCGGTACTCAAAATCGTGGGCCAGCAGCTGATTGGTGGCGGGGATGGCGATGGCGCCCAGCTTGCAAAGGGCAGTCATGGCCGGCCAGAACTGCCAGTGGCGCTTCAAAACCAGCATAACGCGGTCGCCCTTCTTCACACCCAGAGAAGTGAGGTAGTTGGCGGTCTGGTTGGAGAGATCCTTGATATCCTTGAAGGTGAAGCGGCGCTCCTCCTTGGTGCGGGAAACATGGAGCATAGCCAGCTTTTCCGGATCCTTGCGAGCCACTGCATCCACGATGTCGAAGCCGAAGTTGAACTGATCCTCGTTTTCGAAATCGATGGAGACCAGAGAACCGTTCTCGTCTTCCACCGTCTTGATGAACTTTTCGCAGCACAGCTCCTCGTCCGTATCGGAGACGGGCATATGCTTCTCCTGCACCTCGGGGGCGGCGTTGCTCTTACCATGGAGAACCATGGCAAGGAACAGGCACTCTTCGCCGTCCACAGCGATCATGCCATGAGGGGTGGCGGAATCGTAGTAGATGCTGTCGCCCTCGTGGAGCACCTCCACCTGCTCGCCGATCTGCACCTTGAGGGATCCTTTCAGGATGAGGTCGAACTCCTGACCGGCGTGGGTAGCCAGCTGGATGGGCTTATCCTGCTGCTCGGGCAGATAATCATAGCGCACCCAGTAGGGCTCGGCGATCTTCTGGCGGAACATGGGCGCAAGGTTCTGGATGCGGATGCCCCGCTCCTTGGCGGTGGTGATGCCGTTATCCTTGCGGGTAACGGTGTAGTTGCTCAGGTGGGCGCTGGAACCCTCCAGCAGATCGGTCAAGCCGATACCGAAGGCAAGTGCGCATTTATGAATGAAGGAAAAGGGAAGATCCACATTACCGTTTTCATACTCCACATAGGTGTTTTCGCTCACCTGCGTACGCAGGGCCATCTCCTCGGTGGAATAGCCCATAATGTGCCGCATCTCACGAATACGAAGGGCGATCTCCTGAATTTGCTGTCCGGCCTGGTTCATTGGGCATACCTCCTTTTTGTAGTGAAAACGAAAAACCCGTCCCAAAGTCTTGCTTTGAGACGGGTGTTATTACATCCGCGGTACCACTCAAATTGCAGCTGTTGCTGCCACTCTACGGGTTCTGGCAAACCCTGTGCATTCACGCAGCCTCACGGAAAGCCTTACTAAGCGTAGTTTTCGGGCTTTCAACTCGGAAGGGATAAGCGCTTGAGACCTCTGCTGCCGGTTCGCACCAAACCACCGGCTCTCTGAAAGCGTCCGTCTCGGCCGTCTTCGTCATCGTCTTTGGGAAGGGTATTCGATTTACATTTGGGATGATAGCACAGGGCGGGAAGGGTTGTCAATGCATTTTTGCAAGGTGCAGCGGAAAAACATTCACCTTCTGCAAAGGCCCTCCCCCATAGCCCAGCGGAGCCCCTGCGCAATGCCGCCTTCGGTGTTGGAGCCGGTCACATACCCGGCAGCTGCCTTTACCTGCACATGGGCGTTGCCCATAGCCACGCTGCGGGGGTAGTGGGCGATCATCTCCAGATCGTTCAGGTCATCACCGAAGACCGTTATCTCGTTCTTTTCCAGCCCCAGCGACAGCCGTATGCGCTCCACCGCCTGCAGCTTGCCTGCCTCCAGCGGCACCAGCTGGATGGTGCGCCCCTGATCGGTCACCAGCACCCGTGCCAGCCCTTCGCAATCGGCGGCAATGCTCTGCCCCAGCTCCGGCGGCAGCGGCGGGCGCTCCTGCTTCAGATCGCAGTGAAAGATCAGCGCCTTCAGGGTGCGGCTCACAGCTGCTTCATCGATGGGAAACACGTTTTCCGGCCTCAGCTGCCAGCGGGCAAGGCGGTCTTCGTCCATGGCAAAGGTAAAGGCATGGCCATCGTCCGGCATATGCAGAGACATCTCCGCCCCCGGGCAGGCTCGCACCCGGCGCAGCGCACGCCGCACCGCCTCCCCATGAAGAAAGCAATGGGTCAGCTCATCCCCCAGACGGACGGTTGCACCGTTGGAATGGATAGCTCCATCAAAGAGTGAAAACTCTTCTTCCGTCCAACCCAGCGTGATGTGGAGCCTTGGCGAGCGGGCGGTGACGATATAGGTGCGCACACCCTGCGCCCGGCAGCGGCAGATCGCCTCCCGGGCGGAACCGGGGATGCGCTTATCATCATCCAGCAGGGTGCCGTCCAGATCGAAAAAAGCGGCTTTGATCATGGAGGCTGCCTCCTTTTACGTTTCTTTCAGTCCCATGATAGCATGGGCGCAGAAGGCGGTCAAGCAGCGCAGATACCGCCTGCAGGAAAGCAAAAACAGTACAAAACCCGTACCAACGACATATTGTGGGAAGGGAATCAGCTTGGTATAATAGACGAGCTGCCGGGTATGTGCCCCGCGGCTCCACCCAACGCAAAACAGAGAGGGATATGCAATGAAGTCTTATATCGAGATGACGAGCGCAGAGCTGGCAGGCGAGCTGGCAGAGCTGAAGATGCAATACAAAAAGGTGCAGGCACTGGGCATGCAGCTGGACATGAGCCGCGGCAAGCCCTGCCAGGAGCAGCTGGATCTTTCCATGGGCATGATGGATGTGCTGGATTCCGCCTCCGACCTTACCTGCGAGGACGGCACCGACTGCCGCAACTACGGTCAGCTGACCGGTATCCAGGAAGCCCGCGAGCTGCTGGGTGATATGATGGAGAACAACCCCAAGGACATCATCATCTACGGCAACTCCTCCCTCAACGTGATGTTCGATACCATCAGCCGTGTATGGACCCACGGCGTAATGGGCAACACCCCCTGGTGCAAGCTGCCGGAGGTCAAGTTCCTCTGCCCTGTGCCCGGCTACGACCGGCATTTCACCATTACCGCCTATTTCGGCATCAAGATGATCCCCGTGCCCATGACCCCCGAAGGCCCGGACATGGATCTGGTGGAGAAGCTGGTCAGCGAGGATGAGACCATCAAGGGCATCTGGTGCGTACCCAAGTACTCCAACCCTCAGGGCATCTCCTACTCGGACGAAACGGTGCGCCGCTTTGCCCGGCTGGAGCCCGCCGCGCCGGACTTCCGCATTTTCTGGGATAACGCCTACGGCATGCACCACCTCTACGACCACCATCAGGATCACCTGATCGAGATCCTTGCCGAGTGCAAGCGCGCCGGAAACCCGGATCTGGTCTACAAATTTGCTTCCACCTCCAAGATCACCTTCCCGGGCAGCGGCATTGCCGCCATCGCCACCAGCCCCAACAACATGGAGGATTTTCTCACCTACCTGCGCCACCAGACCATCGGCCACGATAAGGTGAACCAGCTGCGTCACGTGCGCTTCTTCAAGGATATTCACGGCATGGTGGAGCACATGCGCAAGCATGCGGACATCATCCGCCCCAAGTTTGAGGCCGTGGAGGATATTCTGGAGCAGGATCTGGCAGGGCTGGGCATCGGCCAGTGGACGAAGCCGCTGGGCGGTTACTTCATTCTCTTCGACTCCCTGCCCGGCTGCGCCAAGGACATCGTTGCCCGTGCCAAAAAGGCTGGCGTGACCATGACAGGTGCCGGTGCCACATGGCCCTACGGCAACGACCCGCAGGATTCCAACATCCGCATCGCGCCCACCTACCCCTGCCTGAGCGATCTGGAGACCGCCATGAAGATCTTTACGCTCTGCGTGCGCATCTCCAGCGCCAAGAAGCTGCTGGCAGAGAAGCACGGCATGCGGGACGAAGGCTGAGGAAGCACACACACAGCACAAGCAAAACCCCAAGGCAGTTTGACTGCCTTGGGGTTTCCTTATATGGGCACGCACCCGGGGCAGCAGCTGTGCTGCCGCCCGGGGCGGGCGTTTACCATCAGTAGGGGAAGAAGAGAAGGCCTGCGCCGTGGCACTGCCAGCACTGACCGTTGCCCAGACAGCTGGGGCAATAGATGAGGCTCTGCTGCAGAGCGCCATACACAACGCCGATGCTGTCGCAGGTGGTGCACAGACCGTCGCCGTTGCACTGCCCGCAGATGATGGGTGCGGGGGTGGGAGTGGGCGTGGGG
>JAZQHO010000142.1:0-28899 GCA_045540635.1 Candidatus Limiplasma sp. | reverse complement strand
CAGCGGGCATCCCCCTGCTGCGTTGCGGGCCCCGCTGGGCGGCGGGTGGGTGGCAACAGCGGCTGGCGGGAGGTTGCTGCTTGGGTAAGAGTTGCTTGCCGGGAAATGCTCAAACGATGCAGGCTCCCTCTTGCCGGAAGGAGCCTTCGCAGTTGGCATGCCCCTTTGCACTCCTGCTCTGCCTGTGCTATACTATCTCCAACCATCGCACAACACAAAAAGGATGTGACCCCTATGCAGCTGAACCCCGCCCTCTGCGAGATCATCTACAAGCGCAAGTCCACCCGCAGCTATACCGGCCAGCCTGTACCGCCGGAGAAGCTTGATGCCATCCGTACATACATCGCGCAGCTTACGCCCCTTCTCCCGGATCAGCCTGTGGACATCCGCATCGTGGGCGCTGAGGATGTGCGCTGCATGCAGCCGTGGAAAACGCCCCATTTCGTTGCCGTCAGTGCGGAGGATACGCCGGACAGCCTCCTCAACGCAGGCTTTATGCTCCAGCAGCTGGATCTGTTCATCCAGTCCCTTGGGCTGGGCAGCTGCTGGGTGGGGCTGGGCAGACCACGCAAGCCCCTGGCCGAACCGCTGCCCCACGCCATTCTGATGCCCTTCGGCGTTGCCGCAGAGCCGGTCTGGCGGGAGGAGACCAGCCAGTTCAGCCGCAAAAGCCTTGCGGAGATCGCCGACCGGGCCGACCCCCGGCTGGAATGTGCACGCCTTGCCCCCTCCGCCACCAACTCCCAGCCGTGGTACTTCCTCCACGGGGAGGGAGTGCTGCATGTGTATCAGGTCATTCAGGGGCCGCTGAAGCGTATGACCCTCGGCAAAATGAACTGCCTGGACATGGGCATCGCCCTGTGCCATCTGGCTCTCACCTGCGGGGGCGACTTCTCCCTCACCCGGCAGGAGGATGCCCCCCAGCCGGAGGGCTACACCTACATCGGCACCATACCGGCACCGTAAAGCACCGGCCTGCGCATTAGCCTTGACTAATCGCAGGGCCCCCTGTTATCATTTTTTCTGCACCAATGAGGGAGTAGCAAGCGCACACCGTGCGTAGCAAGTCAACATACTGGCCCTTCGGCCTGGCTTGCTTTCAATTGCGAGACTCATGCGTAACTGCCAAGCTATGCATGGAGTCTGCCCTTTTTCATCAAAAGGCATGCACACCCGGGCACAGCGAAAGCAGATGTCCGGGTGTTTTCTGTACCGATGAAACTGTTTTGGAGGGGATCAACAATGGAGTGGAGCCTATCTTTTGTGGTAACGAGCGTGCTGCTGGGCGCAGGGCTGGCGATGGATGCGTTTTCCGTATCGCTGGCCAACGGCCTCAACGAGCCCTGCATGAAAAAACCCCGCATGTGCATGATCGCCGGGGTATTCGCCTTCTTTCAGGCGCTGATGCCGATTTTGGGCTGGCTGTGCATCCACACCATCGCCCAGACCTTTACCGCCTTCCAGAAGCTGATCCCGTGGATCGCCCTTGCGCTGCTGTGCTACATCGGCGGCAAGATGCTGCTGGACGGCATCAAAAACCAGCAGGAGGAATGCGGGGCGGGAGCCGTCACCTTCGGGGCGCTGCTGGTGCAGGGCGTTGCCACCTCCATTGATGCGCTGTCCGTAGGTTTTACCATCGCCGATTACAACTGGCTGATGGCGCTGTGCTGTGCACTGATCATTGCGGCTGTCACCTTCATCGTCTGCACGGCCGGGCTGGTGATCGGGCGCAAATTCGGCACCAGACTGGCAGGCAAAGCCTCCATTCTGGGCGGCGTGATCCTCATCCTGATCGGGCTGGAGATCTTCATCACCGGTGTGCTGTTGTAAACAAAAATCGCACCCCTGTGCGGCAAAACCACTGCCGCACAGGGGTGCTGTTGTTATTTCATCGCTCCCAGCGTCTGGTAGCTGACCAGCCGCTCGGTGAGCATGGTGTAGCGCTGGGCGATATGGTCGTTCTCCACCATCTGGCGGATCACTTCCTCCCGCCCCACCAGCACCACCAGATGCCTTGCCCGGGTCAGGGCGGTGTAAAGCAGGTTGCGCACCATCAGCATGGGCGGGCCGCCCACCACCGGCAGCACCACCACAGGAAATTCGCTGCCCTGACTTTTGTGCACCGTCAGGCAATAGGCCAGCTCCAGCGCATCCAGCTGCTGCTTCTGGTAGGTAACGTAGCGGTCATCGTCAAAACAGACGGTGAGCAGGTGCTCCGCCGGGTCGATGCGCTCCACATAGCCCACGTCGCCGTTGAAAACGCCGGTGCCGTCCTCCCAGCCAAACTGGGTGCGGCGCTTGTACTCGATCTGGTAGTCGTTCTTGGTCTGGATCACCTTATCGCCCACACGGAACTCCATATCGCCGTGGCTGATGGTATCCTGCCCCGGGCGCTCCGGGTTGAGGGCAGCCTGCAGAAGCTGGTTGAGGTTGATGGCCCCGCAATCGCCCTTCTTGGTGGGGGTGAGCACCTGAATGGTACGCACCGCCTCGCTGCGCCACCTGTCCTCCGGAAAGCGCAGGTACTTGGGCAGGCGGCTCTTCAAAAGCTGACAGATGGTCTGCGCCGCCTCGCTTTGCAGCGTCTTTTTCTCAAAGAAGAAATCGGTCTCCCGCTTCTTCAGCACCGGCATCTCGCCGTGGTTGATCTTATGGGCATTGAGCACGATCATGCTGCTCTCGTCCTGCCGGAAGATATCGCACAGGCGCACATTGGGCACTGCATCGCTCTGGAGGATGTCGTGCAGCACATTGCCTGCGCCCACGCTGGGCAGCTGATCCGCATCGCCCACCAGAATAATGCGGGTACCGGGCAGTATGGCCCTGAGCAGCCCCCGCATCAATACCACATCCACCATGCTCATCTCGTCCACGATCAGGCAGTCGCACTCCAGCGGGTAGTCCTGGCTGCGGGCAAAGGTATCCGCATCGCCGCCGTACTCCAACAGCCGGTGGATGGTCTTGGCCTCCTCGCCGGTGGCCTCGCTCATGCGCTTGGCTGCGCGTCCTGTGGGGGCGCAGAGCAGAATGTCGTTATCTTCCTTTAACAGAGAAAGGATGCAGCGGATAATGGTGGTCTTGCCCGTGCCGGGGCCGCCGGTGATCACCAGCACGCCCTCCTCCACCGCCGAGCGGATGGCCTTCTTCTGCATATCGCTGAAGCGCACGCCCTGCTCCTTCTCATAGGCGGCGATGCGATCCCCCAGACCGCTGACCCGCTTGTAGGGACGAGCCTCCATCAGATAGTGCAGCCGCATGGCGATCTCGTTTTCCGCATGGAAGTACAAGGGCAGGCACACCGCATCCTCCTCGCCGGGCATGGAGAAGCCCACGATCATCTTTTCCAGCATGCCCTGTGAGATCTGCCGCTCCACCAGCTCCTCATCCGCCCGCAGCATGGCTGCCGCCCGCTGCCGGAGCACCTGATGGGGCAGGTAAGTATGCCCACCGTTGCCCGCCGCCTCGTTGAGCAGGTAAAACAGCGCCGCCCGGATGCGGTGCTCGCTCATGGGGTCGATGCCCATGCTCAGGGCAATGCGGTCGGCAGTGAGAAAGCCCACGCCGTCGATATCCGTTACCATGCGGTAGGGGTTCTGGCGGATGAGCGTTACCGTGTTTTCGCCGTAGTATTTGGCCACCTTCATGGCAAGGTTGGGGCTGATGCCGTAATTCTGCAAAAACACCAGCGCACGGCGCATGCCCATCTGCTCTGTGTAGCTTTCCATAATCATGGCAGCCTTTTTGGGGCCGATGCCCGGGATCTCCACAAGCCGCTCCGGGTGCTCGTCCATCACATCCATGGCGCTTTCGCCGAAATGCTGCACGATCAGCTTGGCGGTGCTGGGGCCGATGCCCCGGATAAGCCCGGAGCCCAGATACTTCTCAATAGCGCTCTTGCCCGTGGGCGGCGTGATGGTGCACTTTGCTGCGGAAAACTGCCGCCCGTAGGTGGGGTGCTCCGTCCAGCGGCCCTCGAAGGTAACATTTTCGCCGGGGCTCAGCTCCGGCAGCACGCCCACGATGGTATGCTCGGTGCGTCCCACCACAGCATGCAGCACGCTGTAGCCGTTTTCTTCGTTGCGGAAGGTGGTATCCTGCACCACGGCTGTCAATTGCTCCATTTCCGTCACGGGGATGCCACCTGCCTTTCTGCGCCTCTCTGGACAGCCCCTTGGCTGGCTTTGGCGTACCCCTTATTATGGAGGGAAACAGGGGGAAAGTCAACCACAAGCAGCGCCGGATGTTTCTGACGATATACCTTGACAGGCGAGGTACTGTGTTGTACAATACAGCCATGGAGGTGATCCCCAATGGCACTGAGCCCAGATATTCTGCGGGGCTATACCGATACCATCATCCTGCGCCAACTGAGCCGGAGCGACAGCTACGGCTACGAGCTGGGCAAACAGATCTCCATCCTCTCCGGCGGCGGGCTGGAGATGAAGGAAGCCACCCTGTACACAGCATTCCGCAGGCTGGAGGGGTCAGGACAGATCCGCTCCTACTGGGGCGATGCCCAAAGCGGCGCACGCAGACGGTACTATGCCATTACCCCCGAGGGGGAAAAACGGCTGGAGCAAGATATGGAAAACTGGCAGGAGACCAAGCTGCTGCTTTCCAAGCTGATAGAGGAGGATAATGCATGAATCCCACCATTGTTAAGATCATTGACCTGATGTTCCGGGGCATGCCGGATTGCGAAGAGATCCGCTCCATGCGGGAGGAGCTGCTCACCAACAGTCAGGCCCGCTACGACGACCTGATCGCCTCCGGCAAGAGCAGCAACGAGGCGCTGGGCGAGGTGCTGGACAGCCTCAGGGGCGTGGAGGAGCTTTTGGACGAATACCGCAACCGCCCTGCGCAGGAGACCGCCGGGGATGACTCCTTTGCCTTTGCCCGCTTCGAGCGCATGGCAGAGGAGATCGACCGCCGCTTCTCCTCCTGCGCCGATACGGTCAAGACCGCTGCCGGGAATGCATCCGCTGCAGCGGAAAACGCTTTCGGGAACGCCATGGATTCCGTCCGCACGGCGGTGGATAACCTCAGCTACAGCCTGCGCGGCTTCCGGGGCAATACGGAGAGCCCTGCCACCGGTCTGTGGGTGCGCAGCAATGTATACGGCGGCGGCGACCTGTTCACCGCTGCCGTCTCCCCTGCCGAATGCCCCCGCATCAAGGTGGAGCTGGCCGGTGACGATGTGGAGCTGGCCCCCTCTGCGGATGAGCTCATCCACATTGAGATCGACCCGGAGGACGAACCCCTGCTGCTTCTGGAAAAAGCCGACGGCTGCCTCACCCTGCGCCGCAACCCCAACAACAGGCCGCCCAGAGAAGCCCAGGAGGAAAACCTGCAGGACAAGGGCTTCTTCGGTTTTCTGGCTGGGCTGGGCAGGGCCATCGGCAACACCTTTCAGGAGATGCGCAGCTGCTGCGACACCATCCGCGTGCTTCTGCCCAACGGTTTTGCTGCCGCAGAGGTGTTCACCGCCAGCGGCGATATCAGCGCCGAAGAGCTCCGGCTGGGCAGCCTGACCATCACCTCCGCCAGCGGCGATATGGACCTCTGCGAATGTAACCTGCAGGGCGATCTGTCGTTGTGCAACACCTCCGGCGATATTTCCGTAAGCGATACCCGCATCACGGGTCTCCTGTCCGCCAATGCCACCAGCGGCGACATCGACCTTTCCGATGTGACAGTCCCCGTTCTCGCCACCAACAACGTGAGCGGCGATACAACGATCGAAGCCGATACCCAGCAGCTGGACAGCAACTCCGTCAGCGGAGATATCGATATCACCCTTATCGGCAACAGCCAGCAGCGCATCGGTGCCAACACCACCAGTGGCGATATCGATATTGCTCTGGCCGAGGCAGGCATCCCCGCCGTGGATGCCAATACCACCAGCGGCGATGTATCCATTACCTGCGCCACCGACCCCGCCTCCGCTTTCCGCATCCAGCTCAATACCGTAAGCGGCGATATTTCTGTTGACAACTTCTGATGAAATGGCTGCGCAACCGCTTGCAAAAACGATTTCGCTGTTGTATAATGTGGCTGTAGAATTTGACTGATCCGTCAAAAGGAGGACGATTACCGATGAAAACCGTTAACATCAAGCTGAGCCTTGCCGAGAATGTAAAGTCCTTCGTCAACATCGTCTGCCGCCATCCCTACGATGTGGATCTGCGCGCAGGCCGCCATGTTGTGGATGCCAAGTCCATTCTGGGCATTTTCAGCCTGGATCTGAGCAAGCCCGTCACCATGGAGATCTATGCCGACGAGTGCGATGCGCTGCTGGAGGAGCTCAAGCCCTTCCTGGCCTGAGAATTCCCTGCCCCCCCACACCATTCATCCGGTCTTTACCGGCACGAAACAGACCGCCGCGACGCGGACAGCCCATGAGGGCGTTACCGCCTGTCGCGGCGTTCTTTGTTTCGCCTTTGGAAAGGAGAGCCCATGCCCGATTCCTTTTTCCGCAAGCGGGTATCCGATATGGAGCACCGGCTGCGGCTGCTGTACTGCATCGGGGAGATGGAGCCCATCGGCCCCGACCAGCTCTGGCCCTTTGTGGCGCAGCTGGAGCTGATGGACTATGTTTCCATGTGCCTGTATCTGGACGAGCTGCGCCAGAGCGGCGCGCTGGCCGAAGGCGAGCATGCGCTGAAGGGGCTTTTGTTCCTGACCGGCGAAGGGCGCAGGCAGCTGGAACTGTTCCTGACCCGCATGCCCCTGAGCGACCGGGAGCGCATCCGGCGGGAGGCGCCCGCCTACCAGCAAGCGCTCAAGGAGCGCCAGTACCTGCGTGTGATGTGGGAGCCGGTGGGCGAAGGCCGCCATGGCCTCTTGCTGACCGTGCAGGAAAACGAGACCCCCACCCTGCTGATGCGGGTGGTTACTGAAAACCGTCAGGTAGCAGAGAGCATCGCCGCCAATTTCCGGGAACAGGCTTCCCGCCTGCTGCTGATGCTCTACGCCCGTGGTCTGATGCTGAATGTGGTCACGAGCGAACCGCTGCGCTCCCCCGCCCCGGCGCTGCCCTGCCAACCCACAGGCGAAGCCGCCCTTGCGGCAGCCACCCCCGAGCAGGCTTACCTGTGCCCCTACGGCCTCAAGGAGCAGCTGGCAGCCATCTGCCTTGGCAGCGGCGAAACACAGCTGCGGCTGGCGCTGCTTCTGCCCGGACAGACCGAAGCCCGGCAGTGGGCGCATGCCGCTATGAATGACCCCGATCTGTACGATGACATACTCAATCTCCTTACCGGAGAAGAGGAGGACGCATGAGCGCCCCCCATGTGCTGGAAGCGTTGCGCATAAGCCTTGCGGCACTGCCTCACAAACCCGGTACCCTGCTGGCGGCGGTCAGCGGCGGCTGTGACAGCATGGCGCTGCTCTACGGGCTGCATTTGTTGCGCAGCGAGCTTGGCTTTACGCTCCACGCCTGCCACGTGCAGCACGGCCTGCGCGGCGAAAGCTCCCTTCTGGACGAGCAGCTGGTGCGGGATGAGTGTCGGCAGCTGCAGATCCCCCTTACGGTACATTATGCAAAGCTGGGTGGCGATCTGCACCTGCCCGGTATGGAAACCCGTGCCAGAGACCAGCGCCGCGCCTTTTTTGCCGCCGACATGGCCGCGCTCCGTGCCGATGCGCTGCTGCTGGCTCACCACCGGGACGACCAGACCGAGACCCTGCTGATGCACCTGCTCCGAGGGGCGGGGGCAGCAGGGATGGCAGCCATGCAGGAGAAAGCCCCCTTTGCGGGCGGCCAGCTGCTGCGCCCCTTTCTGAATCTTGGCAAGCAGGAGCTGTCTGCGGCGCTGGCCCAGTGGCGCATCCCCTACCGGGAGGATGCCAGCAACCATGAAGCCCTCACCCTGCGCAACGCCCTCCGGCTCCAGGTGCTGCCCCTGCTGGAGCAGCTTTCCCCCGGTGCCGGCGAGCGCATGGCCCAGACCGCTGCCCTGCTGCGGCGGGACGAAGCCGCTCTGGCAAAGCAGGCCGAAGCGCTGCTTCGGGCACACCGGCTGTACCTGCCCGGGCTGCATGCCCTGCGCACAGACGGGCTACAGGCTGCCGAGCCTGCGGTGGCCGTCCGTGCTCTGCGCCGGTGGTACACCGAGGGGGTCTCGCGCATAGGCGCCGCCCCCGACGAAAAACAGCTCTCCGCCCACGACAGCGAAGCCCTGCTCGTGCTGTGCAGCCGTCCCGGCGGGACACTGAACCTGCCCTGCGGGCTGGAAGCCATCCGGGGACAGCAGCTTTTGCACCTGTGCCGTCAGGGCGGCATGCCCCTTTGCCCGGCGAGCACCGGCAGCATGGAAGTGCCGGTGGCGAGTCTCTTGCAAAGCTCCATTCCCCTGCCCGGCTGGAGCTGCGACGGCATGCCGGTGCCGACCCTTACGGCTGCCGAGACCGTACCCGCCGCAGCACCTGCGGATGCCCTCACCGCCTGCATTCCCCTGCCGCTGCCGGAGGGGTGTGTGCTGCGCTTCCCCCGCCCCGGCGACCGCATCCATCCGCTGGGTGCGACCGGTGCCAAACCCCTGCGCCGCTGGCTGACCGACCGCAAGGTGGATCAGCCCCTGCGCCCCCTGCTGCCACTTGTGGCAACAGGCGACGATGTTCTGTGGATCCCCGGCCTGTGCACAGCCCATCAGCTGGCCTTCGTGCCGGATACCCCCTGCCTTGTACTGTCCCTTACCCACCAGCCGCCCTACCTTCCCACAATGCGCAAAGGAGACAAGAGCCATGGAAAAGAAATGGAAACTCTATGAGGATCTGGACAGCATTCTCTACAGCAAAGAGCAGATCGAAGAAGCCGTTGCTGCGCTCGGCGAGCGCATCACCCGTGATTACGCAGGCAAGAAACCTGTGATGGTCTGCGTCCTCAAGGGTGCAAGCATCTTCTTCTCCGACCTGATCCGCCACATCGACCTGCCGCTGGAGATCGATTTCATCGTGGCCTCCAGCTACGGCAACGGCACCGAGACCACCGGCGAACTGGTGCTGAAGAAGGATCTGGATCGCTCCGTCAACGGCCGTGATGTGATCATCGTGGAAGATATCGTTGACTCCGGCGTTACCCTCAGTTCGCTGAAGAAGTGGCTGGATTGCAAGCGCATTGCCAGCCTGCGCATCTGCTCCCTGCTGGATAAACCCGCCCGCCGCCGCGTACCCCTTACGGTAGACTATTCCTGCTTTGAGATCCCCGATCAGTTTGTTGTAGGCTACGGTCTGGACTATGCCGAGCGCTACCGCAACCTGCCGGATATCGGCGTGCTGGCCCCCCGCATCTACAACGACGAGAAGTGATTTTGGGCGCGCTTACCAAAAAATATTTTTCCAAAGCAAAAAGGCTGTCTGTGCTTTTGCACACAGCCTTTTTTGCTGCCGCATGCCTTGGCGGCAGGCTCGGAAAAGCGCGATTTTTCTACGTTTTGTGCCAAACCCCTACGCTTGACAGACTGGTTTTGTACCTATATAATACCTGTGTCGGCTAATGAGCTTAGCGCACAGACTGCGCCGGTTCAGCTGTTTTTTCAGATATATCCAGCATGGGTTTTCATATTCCGCCCGCTGCACAGCAGGGCTGTGTCCCCCCTATGGGCCGGAGTTTTTGGAGCGTATGTATGCCGCCGCAACCGCAGGCAGGCATTGACAGGATATAGGTATCTCCCTCTCAAAGCAAGGTTCCCTGCCCAAGGTGTACCTTGCTACAGGTGTACCTGTCTAAAAAAGCAGCAGCCGCACAAGTGTGGTCTGCTGCTTTTTGCATTGCCGCAAAGGCAGCGCCCCACCTGCCCGAGAGAACCAGAACACAAGAAAGCAAAACAAAGAAAGGAGAAACGTTGGCAATGGAAATCTTTTGGACCATACTGATCGCCCTTGCAACTGCCGCCGCAGGTGCGGTGGGCGGTTATCAATACCGCAAGCAGGCCAGCGAGAAGCGCATCGGCCGCACCGAAGAATACGCCCGCAACCTGCTGGAAGACGCTCAGCGCAAGGCTGACGAAAAGAAAAAGGAAACCATTCTGGAAGCCAAGGAAGAAGTGCTTCGCCTCAAGACCGAACTGGACCGCGAGTGCAAGGAGCGCCGTGCCGAGGTGCAGCGCAGCGAGCGCCGCATCCTGCAGCGTGAGGAAAGCCTCGACAAGAAGCAGGACAACCTGGAGACCCGCGAGGAAAGCCTCAACCAGAAGCAGACCGAGCTCCAGAAGGAGTGGGATGAGCTGGAAAAGGGCAAGGACAAGCAGGTGCAGGAAATGGAGCGCATCGCCGGCATGACGCAGGACGAAGCCTGCCAGATGCTGGTGAGCCGCATCCAGAAGGATGCCTATCACTCCGCCGCCGCCATGGTGCGCGAGATCGAGACCAAGGCTCGTGAGGAGGGCGAAAAGAAGGCCCGCAACATCATTGCGCTGGCCATTCAGAAGTGCGCCGCCGACCACGTTGCCGAGACCACCGTTTCTGTTATCAACCTGCCCAACGACGATATGAAGGGTCGCATCATCGGCCGCGAGGGCCGCAACATCCGCGCCCTTGAGACCGCCACCGGTGTTGACCTGATCATCGACGATACCCCCGAAGCTGTCATCGTCAGCGCTTTTGACCCCGTACGCCGCGAGATCGCCCGCATCGCTGTGGAGCGCCTCATCATGGACGGCCGCATCCACCCTGCCCGCATCGAAGAAATGGTGGAAAAAGCCCGCAAGGAAGTGGATCAGCAGATCCGCGAAGCCGGTGATCAGGCTGTGTTCGAGACCCATCAGCACGGCATCCACCACGAGCTGGTCAAGATCCTTGGCCGCCTGCGCTACCGTACCTCCTACGGCCAGAACGTGCTCAAGCACTCCATCGAGGTAAGCCACCTTGCCGGTATGATGGCCGCCGAGCTGGGCGCAGACGTTGCGCTGGCCAAGCGCGCCGGTCTGCTGCACGACATCGGCAAGGGCGTTGACCACGAAGCCGAGGGTACCCACGTTACGCTGGGTGCCGAGCTGGCCCGCAAGTATCGCGAGAGCCCCGATGTGATCCACGCCATCCTCGCCCACCACAACGATGTGGAGCCCCAGACCATCGAAGCCGTGCTGGTGCAGGCTGCCGATGCCATCTCCGCCGCACGCCCCGGCGCACGCCGCGAGAGTCTGGAGAACTACATCAAGCGTCTGGAGAAGCTGGAGGAGATCGCCAACAGCTTCCAGGGCGTTGAGAAGTGCTTCGCCATCCAGTCCGGCCGCGAGGTGCGCATCATGGTCAAGCCCGAGGATGTGACCGACGAGGGCACCAAGGTGCTGGCCAAGGAAGTGGCCAAGCGCATCGAGAAGGAGCTGGAGTATCCCGGCCAGATCCGTGTGAACGTGATCCGCGAGACCCGCTCCACCGAGTTTGCCAAGTAATTGCATACGGGACTGCCGTCCCATACAGCCCCCGCTCACCCGTGCTGCTTTTTTACCGGCAGCACGGGCGGCGGGGGCTTTTGTGTGCAGTGCGCTGCCAAACGAAGATTCTTGCATTTTCCACAGGTTGCAGATATAATAATACCATCAACAAAAACCGGCATATCCCGCCGCAACAGTCGAAATAAAGGAAAGGGAGGTGTGTGCGGATGAACAGCGTACCCCAGTACGTGATCGAAATGCTGCACATCACCAAGGAATTCCCCGGCATCAAAGCCAACGACGACATCACCCTGCAGCTGAAAAAGGGCGAGATCCATGCCCTGCTGGGCGAAAACGGCGCTGGCAAATCCACGCTGATGAGCGTACTCTTCGGCCTGTACCAGCCGGAGGAGGGCACAATCAAGAAGGATGGTCAGGTGGGTACGATCAACAACCCCAACGATGCCACCGCCCTGCACATCGGCATGGTGCACCAGCACTTTAAGCTGATCGATGTGTTTACCGTGCTGGACAACATCATCCTCGGCGCAGAGGATGTAGGAGCCTTGGGCTTTCTGAAGCGTAAAGCCGCCCGCAAAAAGGTGCAGGAGCTGAGCGAACGCTACGGCCTCAAGGTGGATCTGGATGCCAAGGTGGAGGACATCACCGTGGGCATGCAGCAGCGTGTGGAGATCCTGAAAATGCTCTACCGCGACAATGAAGTGCTCATCTTCGACGAGCCCACCGCCGTGCTCACCCCCCAGGAGATCGATGAGCTGATGGAGATCATGCGCGGGCTTGCCAGAGAGGGCAAGAGCATCCTGTTCATTACCCACAAGCTGAACGAGATCATGGCGGTATCCGACCGGGTAACGGTGCTGCGCAAAGGCCGCTATGTGGGCACGGTGGAGACCGCCCAGACCACCAAGGCCGAGCTGAGCCGCATGATGGTGGGCCGTCCCGTGCAGCTGGAGGTGGAGAAGGAGGATGCCACCCCCGGCGAAGCCGTGCTTACGGTAAAGAACCTGTGCGTGCCCTCCAAGCTCTACAAGCGGGATGCGGTGCACAACGTAAGCTTTACCGCCCACGCAGGCGAGATCCTGTGCATTGCGGGCATCGACGGCAACGGCCAGACCGATCTGGTCTACGCCCTGACGGGGCTGGAAAAGCCCTCCTCCGGCAGCATTGCGCTGGCGGGGCAGGATGTGAGCCATGCCTCCGTGCACAAGCGCAGCGAGGCGGGCATGAGCCACATTCCCGAGGATCGGCACAAGCACGGTCTGGTGCTGGATTTCTCCCTGGAGGAGAACATGGTGCTCCAGCACTTTAACGAAAACCGCTTCCAGCGGGCGGGCTTCATCCGTTTTGATCAGGTGCGCAAATACGCCGAACAGCTGATCGAGCAGTACGATGTGCGCTCCGGTCAGGGTGCGGTGACTACCGTGCGCAGCATGTCCGGCGGCAACCAGCAAAAGGCCATCGTGGCCCGCGAGATCGAGCGGGACAAGCCGCTGATCATCGCCGTGCAGCCCACCCGCGGTCTGGACGTGGGCGCCATCGAATACATCCACGGGCAGCTGGTAAAGCAGCGCGATGCAGGCAAGGCCGTGCTGCTGGTATCGCTGGAGCTGGATGAGGTTATGAACCTTTCCGACCGCATTCTCGTTATGTACGAGGGCGAGATCGTGGGCGAGTTCGACCCCAAGCAGATCACGGTAGAGGAGCTGGGCCTGTACATGGCAGGCGCAAAGCGGCAGGAGGTGGCTGAGTAATGAAAAAGAACTCCTTCTTTCAATCGCCCGGCGCACGCTCCGTAATGGCGTCGGTCATTTCCATTCTGGTGGGTCTGCTGGCGGGCAGCGTTCTGATCTGGATCGTCGGCATCTTCAGCCCCACCATCAGTACCAAGGGCATCTGGGAAGGCATCCGTCTGGTGGTGGCAGGTCTGTTCTCCACCGGCCGCAACGCCTCCGGTGCGCTCACCTTCGGCTTTAACCCCACCAACATCGGCAATATGCTGTTCCGCGCCACACCGCTGGTGCTGACCGGCCTCTCCGTGGCGGTGGCCTTCAAGACCGGTCTGTTCAACATCGGCGCTCCCGGCCAGTATCTGGCGGGCACCGCTGCCAGCCTGTTCATCGGTCTGAATATGTCCACCGGCTCCGGCCCCCTGTACGACTGGCTGGTGGCGCAGGGCACGGCTCCCGCCATCACCTTCCCCGCATGGCTGGTGTGGACACTGGCTTTTCTGGGCGGCATGCTGGCCGGTGCGCTCTGGGGCGCGATCCCCGGCCTGTTGAAGAGCCTGCTGAACATCAACGAGGTGCTGGCCTGCATTATGACCAACTGGATCGCTGCCAATCTGGTCACTTGGGCGTTTGACGTATCCAACCTGAAAAACGTGATCGAGGGCACCAAGACCGGCTATATCTACAAGACCACCTTCAACAACGTTGCCACCTCCAAGATGGGGCTGGACAAGCTCTTCCCCAACTCGCAGGTGAACGGCGGCATTGTGATCGCCATCCTGCTGGCGGTGCTGGTATACATCATGCTCACCCGCACCACCTTCGGCTACCAGCTCAAGGCCTGCGGCTCCAACCGCTTCGCTGCCCGCTATGCAGGCATCAACGACAAGCGCAACATCGTTTTGAGCATGGCCATTGCCGGCGCGCTGGCAGGTGCTGCCGGTTCCCTGTACTATCTGAGCGGCAACACCGAGTTCTTCTGGAGCACCTATCAGGCGCTGCCCGCAGCGGGCTTCAACGGCATCCCTGTGGCGCTGCTGGCCTCCAACCATCCCATCGGCGTGGTGTTTACCGGCATCTTTATGTCCATGCTGGATATCTGCGGCCTCCAATTGACCAACCTGACGGCGTACAACGAGTACATCACCGATGTGATCATCGCCGTGATCGTGTACCTGAGCGCCTTTGCTCTGCTGATCAAGACCATGCTGGGCCGCCGCCGCAAGGCTGCTGCCGAAACCGCCGCCCAGCCTGATCCCCAGCCCGACCCCCAGCCTGACCCCCAGCCCGAAACGGTTGGAAACGCCAAGGCCGCCGGAGAGGAGGAGAACGCATGACCACTTTCTTTGAAAACCTGACCTCCGGCAGCATGGTGTTCCTGATCCGTCAGACGCTGATCTATGCCGTTCCACTGATGATCGTTGCCCTTGCAGGCGTGTACGCCGAGCGCAGCGGTATCATCAATCTGGCGCTGGAAGGTATTATGATCTTCGGTGCTTTCATTGGCGTGCTGTTTGTGCGCCTTGTGCAGCAGTGGGGCTGGTTCCAGGCTGTATATGATGCGGACAACTACCTTGGCCTGCAAGGCTTTATGCTGCTGACCATGCTGGTGGCGGCGGCGCTGGGCGCAGCGTTCTCCATGCTGCTGGCCTTTGCCGCCATCAACCTGAAAGCCGACCAGACCGTTGGCGGCACCGCCCTCAACCTGATGGCTCCCGCACTGGTGCTGTTCTTTGTGCGCATCATCGCCAACCAGAACACCCTGCAGATGCACACCGGCGACAGCGCAAGCTGGTTCATGCTCAAAAAGGCCATGTTCGGCTACGGGCGCACCGACCAGCCGGGCTTCCTGTTCGATACCTTCGTCAACAAGGTGTACCCGGCCACCTATGTGTGCATCCTGATCTTTGTGATCATGTCCATCATTCTCTACAAGACCCGCTTCGGCCTGCGGCTGCGCAGCTGCGGTGAGAATCCGCAGGCCTCCGACAGCCTGGGCATCAATGTGTTCAAGATGCGCTACGCAGGTGTGGGCATCTCCGGCGCGCTGGCGGGCATCGGCGGCTTTGTGTACGCCCTCACCACCACCAACTGCACCGCCAACGGCGACGTGGCAGGCTTCGGTTTCCTTGCCCTTGCGGTTATGATCTTCGGTAACTGGAAACCGCTGGGCGTGGCGGGTGCTGCGCTGCTGTTCGGCCTGTTCAAATGCGTGGCAGCCAGCTACGGCAGCCTGTACGTGCTCAACAGCGCAGGCGACAAGATCTACTTCCTGAAGGATCTGGGCATCAACACCAACTTCTACCGCCTGCTGCCCTACCTGATCACCCTGGTCGTGCTGGCCTTTACCTCCAAGAGCAGCCGCGCGCCCAAGGCGGAAGGCATCCCGTATGACAAGGGAAGCAGATAACGGAAAGAAGGGACGGAGCGGGGGCTGAGCCCCTTGACCTGCATAGGAACACCCCGGAGCTTCGGCTCCGGGGTGTTAAAATTTGACAACCTTCCGTCTCTGCTATATCATGTTCTTATCCATTCGGCATCTGCATCAACGGGAATTGCATATTGGGGAGGTACAGCGATGAAGTGGCTCAAAAGACCGCCGGATCTGACCGATAACCGGACTGACAGCGCACAGCACAGACGCTACAGACCGTCTGAGGATCTCAAAGAGCAGGAGAACAACCCCGACCTGATCAAGGTATGCCCGAACTGCAAAAGCAACTATATCGAAGGGGACAAGTATTGCCGCTTTTGCGGTTCTCCGCTGGGAGAACCCGCCTATGTGATCAGCGAGAGGTTCCCCTGCATTTACGGCCCCCGTCCCGCAAAACGGGTCCACACGTGCATGAGCTGCCGCTACTCCTGGGAGACGCGCCTGATGAGAGACAGCCAGACCCATTGCCCCAAATGCGGCGGCAGGGCACCCGTCACCAGTATGACGGATGAATACTGATGAACATCAGAGAGCTGAAACATTCGCAGCTTGAGCAGCTGGCACGGCACCGGGAAGCCCTGCGTGTGTCGCCCCATCTCCGCTGGCTGTTTTTTGAGATCACCAGCCGGTGCAATCTGAATTGCATGCATTGCGGCAGCAGCTGCTCCTCCGAGGGAGCCTCGCTGACCGTGCAGGATGTGGAAGCCGTGCTGGGCACCATTCCCCCGGACAGCGACAAGCCCATGATCTGCCTGACCGGCGGCGAACCGCTCATGCACCCGGATTGGTTCGGGATCGGCTGCTGCGTCCGCTCCATGGGTTTTGACTGGGGCATGACCACCAATGCCGTTCTGATCGATGATGCAGCCGCCCGGCAATTGAAGCGGGCCGGTATGGCCACCGTATCCGTCAGTCTGGATGGGCTGGAGGAGACCCACGATGCCCTGCGCAGGCACAAGGGAGCATGGCGGCTCGCGCTGCGCGGGCTGCAGGCGCCGCAGGATGCGGGGCTGGAGCCGCAGGTCACGACCGTGCTGCACCGGCATAACTTCCACGAGCTTGAACCATTGTTCGACCTGTTGTGCCAAATGGGCATCACCAGCTGGAGACCCATCAACGTGGAGCCAATCGGCCGTGCCTGCGAATCCGGCGGGCTTCGGCTGGGAAATGATCAGTTTGCCGATCTGCTTGCCTACATCCGCGAAAAGCGGTTCGACCGAAGCTGCAATATGGAAGTGACCTTCGGCTGCTCGCATTATCTGGGAGACGATTGGGAGCGAATGGTGCGCGACCATTACTTCCTGTGCGGCGCAGGGATCCTGACGGCCAGCATCCGCAGCAACGGCGATATCTGCGCCTGTCTGGATGTGGAGAACAGGGCTGAGCTGGTGCAGGGCAACATCCGCAGAGACAACTTTATGGAGGTTTGGCGCAGCCGTTTCCAGCCCTTCCGGAAAGACCGCACCGCCGAATGCGCCAAATGCCTTGCCTGTTCCCAGCGCTTTCACTGCGGCGGCGACTCGGCTCACACATGGGATTTCGGCAAAAACGAACCCAAACTGTGTTATCAGGATTATGCCGCCTATTTGAAGTAGCACAAACAGAACCCCCGCTGCTGATGGGAGGATGAGATCCCATCAGCAGCGGGGGTTTTTGCTGCCGGAAAGCTGCAAATCACCGGCGTTTTGATCCATTACTTCTGAAACTCACCATCGATCTTCTGCAGCAGCTCGATGATGGGCAGGCTCTGGGGGCACTGACCCTCACAGGCACCGCAGCCGATGCACTTGGAGGCATCGTGGCCGTCCTTGACCAGATTGTTGTAGTTCCAGCTGTGCTTCCACTCCTGCCCCAGCATGGCGCTTTCGTTGTAGGCGTGGAAAATAGAGGGGATGGATACATCATTGGGGCAGGGCACGCAGTAGCGGCAGCCGGTGCAGCCAATGGGCACACGGGCCAGATAGGTGGCCTTGAGCTGCTTGATGAGTGCCTTGTCCCCATCGGTGAGGCCGCCCACGGTCAGCCGGTGGAAGATGGCGATGTTGTCATCCAGCTGCTGCTGGTTTGACATGCCGCTGAGGACAGTAGCCACCTCGGGATAATCGGCGATGTAGGAGAACGCCCATTCCACGGGGCTGCGCTTTTCGGGGTAATCGTCCATCAGCTGCTTAACATCCGCCGGGGGATTGGCCAGCGCACCGCCCCGCAGCGGCTCCATGATCACCAGCGGCACACCGGCCTTGCCGGCGGCACGGAGACCCTCTTCGGTGGCCTGCTTGTCATCATCCAGATAGTTGTACTGGATCTGCGCCATGGCCCAGTCGAAATCGCCCAGGATATCCAGGAAGCAGGCCTTGTCGTCGTGGAAGGAGAAGGCGGGGTACTTGATGCGGCCATCCGCCATGGCTTCCTTCAGGAACTTTTTGTAGTTGAGGCTGCGCATCAGCTCCATGCGGTCCTTGTTCATGGCGTGGAGCAGGTAGAAATCGATGGAGGCCACATCCAGCTTTTTCAGCTGCTCGTCCAGAAGGCGGTTCATGTCCTTTTCTTCCTTCACCAGCCAGATGGGCAGCTTGGTGGCCAGCTTTACCTTTTCCCTATAGCCGCCCTTCAGGGCTTCGCCCACCACCAGCTCGCTTTCGCCGTCGTGGTAGGGGTAGGCGGTATCCACATAGTTGATGCCCTGATCGATGCCGCTGCGGATCATGGAGATGGCGGCCTCCCGGTCGATAACGGTCTTGCCGTCCTTCTGCATGGTGGGCAGACGCATGCAGCCCATGCCCAGACGGGACACCTCAAAGCCAAGGTTGCCAAAGGGTACGTATTGCATAGAGAACGCTCCTTTTTGTGGAAAATGTTGTTGCTCTTATCTTACCGAAAAGCCGGGCGGTTGTAAAGTGATAACGAACACTATCTAACGTTTTGGCGATACGCGCCGCAAGCGTTGGGCAGGCAGCGTGGAAACTGTTTGCTGCCGGTCATCGACCCAAAAAGAGAGATCCCCGCCCTGCCGCGCGAAGCACAGCAGAGTGGGGATCCCAAAGCCGGGTGCAGGAGCAGCGCCCCTGCATACCGGTGCTTACATGACTACCTTGATCTCAGCGCCGTCGGTGAGCTGCTCGTCGGCGATCACGCCAACGGGGATCTCGGTGCCGTTCAGGTACAGCTTCCGGACGCCGCCTTCGTGGTGGGCAGCGTTATCCACAACGATGTGCAGGCGCTTGCCGCGGAAGGTCTTATCCATGGTGAAGCCGTCCCACTCGGCGGGGATGGCGGGGCTGACCAGCAGACCGGCGGGGGTGGGACGCAGACCGAGGATACCCTCAACGCAGCCCACCATTACGGTGCTGGCGGTACCGGTGAGCCAGTGCACGTGAGAACGGCCGGGCTGGGGAGATTCGTGACCCTCAATGAACTGGCCGTGCACATAGGGCTCGATCTCGCGGATCTCGGCGCGGTCGTTGTAGGCAGCGGGGCAGCTCTCCAGGAAGTACTGGTAAGCAGTGCCGCCATGACCCATCAGGCTCTCGGCAAGGATGATCCAGCCCTGAGCCTGGCAGAAGATGCCGCCGTTTTCCTTGGTGGTGGGGTTGAAGAGCTTCATCAGAGCGCCGTCGAAGTAGTGGTACTTGTAGCAGGGAGCCATCACCTCAACGCCGTTGGGGGTGTTGAGCAGCTTGTTGACGCTGGCAAGGGCAGCCTCAGCCTGCTCCTTGGTGGCCAGACCGGAGATAACGCTCCAGCTCTGGGGGTTGAGCCACATGGAGGCTTCGATGTTCTGCTTGGAGCCGATCACATCGCCTTCCTCGGAATAGCCGCGGGTGAAGCGGTCGTCCTCCCAGAACAGCTCGTTGATCTTCTTGTAGAACTCCTCGGCCTTCTCCTTGAGGAAGGCGCAGTACTCGGCATGCTCGGGACGATCCTTGATCATCTCGCGCAGGATGGTGAGGGCATAGTAGAACTGCAGCGCAACGAAAGAGCTTTCGCCCTGCTTGCCAAGACGCAGGCAGTCGTTCCAGTCGGCGTGGAGGCCGGCGGGCATGCCATGAGCGCCCAGATGGTTGAGGGTGAAGTCGATGGCGCGCTTCAGGTGCTCCACAACGGAACCCTCGTCAAAATCGGAGAAGGGGATCACCTCGTCCAGGAAGGCGGTATCGCCGGTCTCGGCAATGTACTTGTACACCGTGGGGAAGAGCCACATGGCATCATCGGCACGATAGGCGGGGTGGCCGGTCTCGCGGACGTAGCTCTCGTCCTCGGGCTTATCCTCGTGGCCGGGGTTGTGGGTGAACTTGACCAGCGGCAGACCTGCGCCGTGGTGCACCTGAGCGGACAGCATGAACTTGATGCGCTCCTTGGCCATCTGGGGGTCAAGGTGGATGATGCCCTGGATATCCTGCACGGTATCACGGTAGCCATAGCCGTTGCGCTCGCCGCAGTAGATAAGGCTGGCAGCGCGGCTCCACACGAAGGTGGTGAAGCACTGGAAGGCGTTCCAGGTGTTGATCATGGTGTTCAGCTCTTCGCTGGGGGTGTTGATGTTCAGGTTGTTCAGCTTGCCGTGCCAGTAGGCGATGAGATCCTTGAGCTCGGCATCCACCACATTGGCGGTATCGGCATAGTGATCCAGCAGCTGACGGGCTTCCTTGCTGCCCTTCTGCGCCAGCACGAAGGCCACGGTCCTGGTTTCGCCGGGCTCAAGGGTGATGACCGCATTCAGGGCACCGCAGGGGTTGCCGTTGAAGTTGAGGGTGTTGGGCAGCTTGCCCTCCACAACGCCCTTGGGAGCGTTGAAGCGGCTCACGCCCAGGAAGCCCTCGCGGCGGCCGGTGTAGCTGGCCACCTCAGCGCCGGCCAGACCGAAGAAGCGCTCGCGGCCGTTTTCGCCGTTTTCATCGCGGCCAACGAACTGGTTGATGTGCTGGAGGATGAAATCGCCCTTGAACTCGGTGCAGGTGATGAACTGGGTGTACTGCAGGTTGACCAGATCCTGAGAGTAGAAGCTCTCTGTGGTCAGCTCGCAATAGCCGGTAACGCCAAGGGTGCGGGTCTTATCGCCGGTGTTGGTAACGGTGAGACGCCAGACCTCGTGGGTGGCATCCATGGGCACATAGTACAGCGCCTTGGACTGGATGCCGCTGTATTCGCTTTCGATCTCGGTGTAGCTGGTGCCGTGGCGGGTGATGGTCTTGTACTCATCCAGAGACTTTTCCACAGGCCGCCAGCTGGCAGACCAGAAATCGCCGGTCTCCTGATCGCGCAGGTAGATGTAGCGGCCGGGCTCGTCGAACTGGTTGAAGGAGTAGCGCAGGATACGACCCGCAGCGCCGCTCTTGACGAAGCTGTAGCCGCCGGCGTTCTGGGTAACGATGGCGCCGTAGGCGGGGCTGCCCAGGTAGTTGGCCCAGGGCATGGGAGTGCGGGGATCGGTGATGACATACTCCCGCTTGCTGTTATCGAAGTAACCGTAATTCATTTTGGTTGCCTCCTCGGTATTGTCCGTAATCGAAAACGTTTTCGACACCCCGGCGTTGACAGGATGTATTGAACGTTTCCATCTATGCGGATTGTATCATAGTTGCGGGAGGTTTACAATCCATTTTGGGGACGAAAAAAATACGAAAATTGCTGGTGGGGGGGCGGAGCGGGGGGCATTCCCGGCAAACAAGTCTTACCACAGTGGAGAAGGTTCCCCGGTTGCACTCCGCCAGTTTCCCTATGGAAACCACCGTCCAAAGCTGGTATAATGATCTTACCCCGAACATACTTTCCCAACCGGCCCCAGCCGGATCCATTGCCATAAAGGAGCCATGCCATGTCCTTTGCCCATTTGCACCTGCACACCGAATACAGCCTGCTGGACGGCGCAAACCGCATCTCTCCACTGGTGAAACGCCTTTCCGAGCTGGGCTTTACCCATGCAGCCATTACCGACCACGGCGTGATGTACGGCGCTGTGGAGTTTTACAATGCCTGCCAAAAGGCGGGCATCACCCCGGTGATCGGCTGCGAGGTGTACATCTGCCAGAACCGGTTCGAAAAGCAGGGCGCTGCCAGAGAATACAGCCACCTGATCCTGCTGTGCGAAAACAACACCGGCTACCGCAACCTGATGAAGCTGGTGAGCGCAGGCTTTACCGAGGGCTTCTACTACAAGCCCCGCATCGACTACGAGCTTCTGAAAAAGCACAGCGAGGGCCTCATCTGCCTCTCTGCATGCCTCAGCGGCGATCTGCCCAAGCTGCTGCTTTCCGGCAGGTATGAGGATGCAAAGCAGTACGCCCTTTCCATGCAGCAGCTTTTCGGCGAAGGGCGCTACTACATCGAGGTGATGGATCACGGCCTCAGCGAAGAGCGGCAGGTGCTGCCGCTGCTGATGCGCCTGAGCCGGGAGACGGGCATCCCGCTGGCAGCCACCAACGACTGCCACTACCTCTACCGGGAGGATGCCCCCGCCCAAGAGGTTCTCATGTGCATCCAAACCGGCAAGACCCTGCAGGATGAGACCCGCATGCGCATGGAGACCGAGGAGCTGTATGTAAAGAGCGAGGAGGAGATGCTGCGCCTGTTTGCAGCCTGCCCCGAGGCGGTGCACAACACCGGCGATATTGCCGCCCGCTGCCATGTGGAGTTTGAATTTGGCAAGCTGCACCTGCCCCATTACCCCATCGATACCGGCGAGACCGCCGAAGAAATGCTCACCCGCCTGTGCATGGAAGGGCTGCGCCGCCTGTACCCCGCAGAGGCGGAGGACGAAAACAGCGAGCCCCGTCAGCGCCTCAGCTACGAGCTTTCCATGATCGCCCGCATGGGCTATGTGGATTACTTCCTCATCGTGTGGGATTTTATCGGCTATGCCAAGCAAAACGGCATCATGGTGGGCCCGGGGCGCGGCTCCGGCGCCGGCAGCATCGTAGCGTACACCCTTTCCATCACCATGCTGGATCCCCTCAAATACAACCTGCTGTTTGAACGCTTTCTCAACCCGGAGCGCATGTCCATGCCCGACCTGGATATCGACTTCTGCTACGAACGGCGGCAGGAGGTGATCGACTACGTGGCACGCAAGTACGGGCAGGATCACGTCAGCCAGATCATCACCTTCGGCACCATGAAGGCCAAGGCCGTCATCCGGGATGTGGGGCGGGTGCTGGGCATGAGCTACGCTCAGGTGGATCAGGTGGCGAAGGCCATCCCCTTTGCGCTGGATATGACCCTTTCCAAAGCCATGGAGGTAAGCCCCCAGCTGAAGGAGCTGGTCCGGGACGACCCGCAGGTGCAGCGGCTCTACGATATGTCGCTGACGCTGGAGGGTATGCCCCGCCACGCCAGCACCCATGCGGCGGGCGTGTTGATCACCGCAAAGCCGGTTACGGAATACGTGCCCCTGCAGCTGAACGATGAGGTCGTCACGACCCAGTACCCCATGGGTACGCTGGAATCGCTGGGGCTTTTGAAAATGGACTTCCTCGGCCTGCGCACCCTCACCGTCATACGGGATACGCTGGATCTGCTGGCAGAGGAGGGCATCCGCCTGACCCCGGAGGAGATCCCGCTGGATGACCCCGGCGTGTACCAAATGATCTCCGCAGGCGATACAGACGGCGTGTTCCAGCTGGAATCCGGCGGCATGCGGCTGTTTTTGCAGAACATGAAGCCCGCCTGCTTTGAGGACGTGATCGCCGCCATCTCCCTCTACCGCCCCGGCCCCATGGATTCCATCCCCCGGTACATCGCCGGCAAGCAGGATCCCGCCACGGTCAAGTACATCACCCCCCAGCTGGCCCCCATTCTGGACGTGACCTATGGCTGCATGGTGTATCAGGAGCAGGTGATGCAGATCGTGCGGGATCTGGCGGGCTACAGCCTTGGGCGCAGCGACCTGATGCGCCGTGCCATGGCAAAAAAGAAAAGGGATGTAATGGCGCAGGAGCGGGAGTACTTCATCAACGGTATGACCGACGAAAGCGGCAATGTGGTCATCGAGGGCTGCGTTCGCCGGGGCGTTACCCCGGAGGCCGCCGGTGCCATCTACGATGAGATGAGCGCCTTTGCCTCCTACGCCTTCAACAAAAGCCACGCCGCCGCCTACGCCAAGGTGGCTGTGGAGACCGCATGGCTCAAGCTGCACCATCCCGTGCCCTTTATGGCAGCCATGATGAACTCCGTAATGGACAACATGCCCAAGGTGGCGGGCTACATCCAGTACTGCCGCCAGAACGGCATCCCCATGCTGCCCCCCAGCGTGAACCACTCCGGCTGGAAGTTCTCTGTGGACAGGGATACATCCGGCACGCCCGGCATCCGCTTCGGTCTGGGCGGCATCAAGGGCGTGGGTCAGGGCGCTGTGCGGCAGATCGAAAAAGAACGCGAAAACGGCGCTTTTGCCGATATGGTGGATTTTATCGAGCGTACCTCCTCAGACCAGCTGAACAAGCGCATGGTGGAGTGCCTCATCAAAGCCGGTGCCTTTGACGGCATGGGTCACAACCGTGCCCAGCTGATGCTGGTCTACGAAAGCCTGATGGATGACAGCGCCCAGCGCCGCCGCCAGAACGTGGCGGGGCAGGTGAGCTTCTTCGACCTTGCCATGGGCAACGATGCTCCCGCCAAGGCAGCCTACCACATCCCGGAGATGGAGGAGCACCCCCGCCGGGTGCTGCTGAGCATGGAAAAAGAGATGACCGGCGTATACATCACCGGTCATCCGCTGGACGAGGTGGCGCATCTGCTGACGGCGGGCTTCACCACGGTGTCTGCGGTCTACGACATGGCGGATAGCGAGGAATCCGCCCATGAGGGCGACGGGCAGCCGGTGGTGATGGCGGGCATCCTGACGGCAACGAGGGGCAAGATTACCAAAAAAGGCAGCATGATGGGCTTTCTGACGCTGGAGGATCTGACCGGGCAGATCGAGGGGCTGGTGTTCCCCAAGGTCTACGAGCGATACGTGAACATGCTGGCGGTGGATCAGCTGGTGATGCTGGAGGGCAAGCTGAGCCTCCGGGAAGAGGAGGAGCCCAAGCTGCTGGTGGATTCGGTGCGCCCCCTGAACGACGAGACCGTGGCGCAGGGTGTAAAGCCCAAGGCGCAGAAGGAATACGGGCGTTTCGGCAAGAGCCGGAGCGGCTTTGGCAAGGGAGCCGGACAGGGCGAAGCTGCCGGGGCGGCTGGCAGCGGGAAAACCGTACCGGTTGCGGCTTCTGCCCCCGATGCGGCGAACGCCGGGGCTGGGAGGGCTGCGGCAGCTGCCGGTATGGGGCAGGCTGCGGAGCCCTCTGCGGCGGCGAAGCCTGTTGCCGCCAAGCCCGCTGCCCCCGACAAGACCGATGCCCAGCTGGCCAAAGAAGCGGACAAGCGGCTCTACCTGCTTTTGCCCACCCGTGCGCACATGGATACGGTCAAGCGGCTGTGCAAAGCCTATCCGGGCGATGTACCGGTGTATGTCAAATTGCAGGATGAGGGCATCGCCCTGCTTTTGAGCCGGGACAGCTGGTGCAGCGCCGGTGAAGAGATGCTCACCGCCTGCCGGGAGCTGTACGGCGAGGGCGGCGTTGTGGTGCGGTGAGGGAAATAAACAGCGGCAGCTGCGCAAAGGTGCGGCTGCCGCTTTGTGTTGGAAAGAGGGTGCCGCCCAAACCCAAGCCACACGCAGCGCAACAACGCCACCAACCCGATCAGCCCCCACGGAAAATATTCTCCCTGAACCCGGCAGGATTCCCCATCCGGCAGTCGAACTATCCACGCAGAACCACCCTTCGATCACACACAAAGGAGACACCTTGCATGGGTACGCATCTCAAACACCGCTCCGGCGCTCTGGCAAACCTCTACGCGGAGGCGGGGCTTTCCTCGCCGGTGCAGCGCGGGCTCAACTGGATCATGGCGGGCAACCTGTTCGGCACGCTGTTCGGCATCATCTGCAACGGCGGCACGGCTGCCATGGTAGGCCTTGCCGGGCTGCTGGGCGCAGGGGATATGGAATTTGGCCTGCTGGTGGCCATTCCCCAGATCGCCGCGCTGATGCAGATCCCCTTTGCGCTGCTGGTGAACCGCACCCACAAGCGCAAGCTGTACATGCTCACCGTGGGCCTCATCTCCCGTGTGATCTGGATGCTCTTCGGCTTTATGCCGCTGCTCGCCCGCACACCGGGCAGCCAGCTGCCCCTTTTCACCCTCATCGGTCTGCTGGGCATCTCCTCGGTGATGGGCTCCATGATCAACGTATGCTGGTTCCCGTGGTTCTCCGATCTGGCACCGCTGCGCATCCGCGGCAGGTGGCTCTCCCTCAGGGATACCCTCACAGCGGTGGGCAGCCTGCTGTTCGGCCTGCTGGTGGCGTGGCTGCTGGATGTGCTGCCGGTAAACAGCAAGTACATCGTCATCTTCCTGATCGGCGGCGGGCTGGGCGTGCTGGATATGCTCTGCTTCGCCTTTGCGCCGGAGGCGTGGAGTGCCAAGCCCCGGAAGGATCCCTTCCGCAAGACCATGCTGGAGGCGCTGCGCAACAAGCCCTTTATGCGCCTTACCATCATGTGGACGGCATGGAACTTTACCGCCAACCTGTCCGGCTCCTTCCTGACCCCCTACGCCATGAACAGCATGGGGCTCAACTTTATGCAGATCACCATTTTCGGCACGGTGGCGGCTTCGGTGGCAACGGTGCTGGCGGTGCCCCGCTGGGGGCGCACGCTGGACCGGTTCGGCAGCAAGAACGTGATGCTCATCGGCTGCATCGGCGCATCGCTGACCCCTGCCTTCTACCTTTTCTCCACCCCGGGCAGCATCTGGCCCACCCTGCTGCACAACGTAGTGGGCGCGCTGTTCTGGAGCGCCAGCAATCTGGCTGCCAACAGCATGCAGCTCTCCGCCTCGCCCGATGAGAGCCGCCCCACCTATATCGCCCTGTTCTCCTGCATTACAGCGCTGGCGGGTGTGGCGCTGGGCACCCTCTGCGGCGGCTGGTTTCTGGAATGGTGCAACGGGGCGGGGCTGTTTACCGGCTTCTTCGACCGCTACAAGGTGCTCATCCTCATCTCGGTGGTGCTGCGCTTCGGCTTTACGCTGCTGCTGGTGCCGCCCATGAGCAACGAAAACGAGCATACCCTCCGGGATGCCCTCCGCGGGCTTGCCGGACGGGGCTGAACGCACCGCTTCTTTGCCGCATCCCTACCGCCCTGCCGCAGCCTGCGCAGGGCGGTTTTCCATCCCCCCACAGGCAGGGATCTGCGGAAAAGTCCATGCCGATTCCCCCATTCCCACCTTGCCATTCCCATAGGGGGATGCTATAATAAACTATGTATGATGTCGGCAGATATTGCCGCTTACGGAGGAGGAAAAACCTTGGATATCCTTGCTATTCTCAAAGAGCTGTTCGCCGGTGTGATCTCGATGGTCTCCGTGGACGGTCTCAAGACGCTGGCCATGTTCGTCATCGCCGGTGTGCTCATCTACCTGGCTATCAAGAAGGACTACGAACCCGCTCTGCTGCTGCCCATCGGCTTCGGCGCCATCCTTGCCAACCTGCCCGACGCTGTTGTGCTGGGCGAGGACGGCTTCCTGAAGGTGCTGTTCAACGCCGGTATCGCCAATGAGCTGTTCCCCATTCTCATCTTCATCGGCGTCGGCGCAATGATCGACTTCTCCCCCCTGCTGAAGGATCCCAGCATGATCTTCTTCGGCGCTGCGGCTCAGTTCGGTATCTTCGCCACATTCCTTGTTTCCCTGGTGCTGATCCCCATCGTGCTGCCCGCCACCGCAGGCGACGAGAACCTGATCCTGCGCCTTGCTTCCGCCATCGGCATCATCGGCGCTGCCGACGGCCCCACCACCCTGTACGTTGCCAACCACTTCAAGTTGGTTGAATACATGGCACCCATCAGCGTGGCTGCCTACAGCTACATGTCTCTGGTGCCCGTGATCCAGCCCCCGGTCATCAAGGCGCTCACCACCAAGAAGGAGCGCATGATCCGCATGAACTACAACGAGGAGCGCGCCTCCAAGCTGGCTCTCATCCTCTTCCCCATCATCGTTACCGCCATCGCCGGTATCATCGTGCCCATGAGCGCTCCCCTGGTCGGCTCCCTCATGTTCGGCAACCTGATCCGTGAGTGCGGCGTGCTGGAGCGCCTCTCCAAGACCGCCCAGAACGAGCTGGCCAATCTGGTCACGATCCTGCTGGGCATCACCATCGGCGGCACCATGGTGGCCGAGAACTTCCTGCGTCTGGATACCCTGCTCATCATGGCGCTGGGCCTGTTCGCCTTTGTGTTCGACACCGCCGGCGGCGTGCTGTTTGCCAAGCTGCTCAACGTGTTCCGCAAGGAAAAGATCAACCCCATGGTGGGTGCTGCCGGTATCAGCGCCTTCCCCATGAGCGCCCGCGTTATCCAGAAGCTGGCCAAGGAGGAGGATCCCTACAACTTCATCCTGATGCAGTCCATCAGCGCCAACGTGTCCGGCCAGCTGGGCTCCATCGTTGCCGGCGGCATGGTCATCACGCTTGTCACCATGATGCTGGGCGGCGTGTGATCTGCGCTTCCCCTCAACCGCAACTTACTTGAAGGAAGGTAAACAACAATGATGAAATGGTTTATGGCGCTCACCGAGAGCGTTGAGCCTGTGGCCGAGGTCGTGGAGACCGCCGCTGCGCAGAATGCGCTGGTGGATCTGCCCCTGTTCACCAAGGGTCTGCTGACCACCGCCATGGGTCTTTTGGGTGTGTTCCTTGTGCTGACCCTGTTCTTTGTTACCATCAAGCTGATGCAGAAGATCGGCGCAAAGGAGTCCTCCCAGCAGTAAAGGAGGTTTCCCCACGATGTACACAAGGCAAGAACAACAACAAGCAGGTAAGCAGGCAAAGCAGCGGCTCTGGACAACTTTTCTGCCCGCAGCGCTGGTGCTGGCGGCTGCGGTGGCGATCTTCGTCACCGGGCGGCTGGAGCGCAACGCGGATGCATGGAAGCTGCCCGCCGTGCTGACCCTTGTGGCAGGCGTGTACGCCATCTTTTTCTACGGTGTGTATGCCAAACCCATGCTCTGCTACCACAAGCACATCAACTACATGCTGGATGGCCGCCTCCGGGAGACCACCGGCTACCTGACCCAGTTTTCCGAGAATCTTTCCGAACGCAACGGTGTGGAGTGCCACGCCATTATGATCAACGTGGGCGAGAAAGATGACCGGGAGGATGACCGCCTCTATTACTACGATGCCAAGAAGCTGCCCCTGCCCTATGAGCTGGGCACCCGGGTGACTGTCGTAAGCAACGATATGATGGTGGCGGAGATCCGGGCTGAAGGTTGATGAAAAAATGCGGGGTGCAGGGGGATCATCCCCCTG
>JAZQHO010000141.1:0-3786 GCA_045540635.1 Candidatus Limiplasma sp. | reverse complement strand
AGGCCAAGCCCGCTGCTGCAAAGGGTACCTACGTGAAGAGCGTGTACCTGAGCTCCACCATGGGCCCCGCCGTAAAGGTGAACCCCCTGAAGTTCTAAGTTCTTCAAACAAAAGGGCGTTCCGCAAGGAACGGCCTTTTGCTGTACCGAAAAGGGGGTGGCTTTGCAATACCGGTAAAGTGTGCTATACTTGGCTGTGCGGGAGGTGAAGGGCTTGTTTCAGCGGGACTACATCCTCAGAATGATCGAGATGATGGGCAATCTGGCGCGGCGTGTAGCTGAGCTTACCGAGCAGCTTGAGTATCTGCATATGCTGGATGACGAAAGCCGCCGGAATTGTGGTATGCCGCTGAAAGCACTTGAGGAACTGTCCTTCGAAAGCCTTTCGGATATGCTGGGGCCGGAGCCGAGGCTCTATGCCAGCGAGCTGCTGTTTCTGCGTGCCAATGAGCGGCACACCTATTGGGAGCAGAAGGAGTCATACCAGCTGAAATCCCTCAGGCTGCTGGCCTCTCTTACAGAGGAGGGCGTGCTGTGCGAGCTGCGCGCTCCCCGTCTCGCCGAGCTGAAAGCGGAATTGCTGCCGCTGCTGACCGCTGAGGATCTTTTTGCCTGTGCGGTGTTTTTTTCGCAGGGCGGCGCTTACAACGAGATGGAGGATGCGCTGTTTCAGGCGGTGGAGCGGGAAAAGATGCCCGGGGAGCGTTATCGGATGGCACGCCAAGGGGCAGATCTGCTCATGGCAGCTTCTGAAGCGTCGGAAGCGGTACTCGCCCTCTGCGGTATGACAGGCGAGGAATTGCAACAGGCAGCCCGGGAGCTGATCGGGCTGGCTTGATAAACAGGAGAGTATGGAACCATGATATTGATCTCAGTTCAGGATCTGGAAAAAAGCTTCGGCATCCATGAGGTGCTCAAGGGTGTCAGTTTCAGCCTTCAAACGGGCGAAAAAATGGGCCTTGTGGGCGTTAACGGCTGCGGTAAGTCCACGCTGATGCGCCTGCTTACCGGCGAGCTGGAGGCCGATGGCGGCGCTGTGCACAAGAGCAAGGAACTGCGCATCGGCTATCTGGCGCAGGTGGATGACATCGCCCTGACGGATACGGTCTGGGGCGCTCTTTTGCGTGTGTTTGAGCCTATCATCGCTATGGAAAAGAAGCTTTTTGATCTGGAGGAGGAGATGG
The DNA here is from genome assembly GCA_045540635.1 of Candidatus Limiplasma sp. Lineage (GTDB taxonomy): Bacteria > Bacillota > Clostridia > Christensenellales > Aristaeellaceae > Limiplasma. The sequence continues at coordinate 2,603 of JAZQHO010000141.1, read as the reverse complement.
TCACAGAGCCGGACGGGGAGCGTCTGGTCAAGCTGTCGGTGGAGCATCAGAAGCTGCTGGAGCGCTATAACGAGCTGGAGGGCTATGCCTACGAAGGCGAGATGCAGAGCGTGCTGAACGGCCTCGGTCTGCCGCCGGAGATGCATCAGCGTACGGTAGGTACCCTCTCCGGCGGTGAGCGCACCCGTCTTTCCCTTGCCAAGTTGTTGTTGCAGAAGCCTGACCTGCTTTTGATGGACGAGCCTACCAACCATCTGGATCTGGAGGCTATCGAGTGGCTGCAGGACTATTTGACCGGCTTCAAAGGCTCGCTGCTGCTCATCAGCCACGACCGCTACTTCCTCGACCATGTGTGCAATACCATGGGCGAATTGTTGGGCGGCAAAATGATCAAGTTTACCGGCAACTATACCCAATACATGCAGAAGCGCACCGCTGATTTTGAGACCCGCATGAAGGCCTATCAGCTCCAGCAGAAGGAGATCCAGCGGGAGATGGCCATTATTGAGCGCTACCGCAGCTTTAACCGGGAGAAAAGCATCAAGGCAGCCGAGAGCCGCCAGAAGCGTCTGGATCGCATCGAGCGGCTGGATAAGCCCGTTGAGGAGCAGCATGTGCGCTTCAGCTTCGATGTGCGCCGCCGCAGCGGCGAGGATGCGCTGGAGGCAGAACGACTTTCCAAGCACTTCGACGGGGAAACGGTCTTTGAGAACGTGTCCTTCAAGCTTCGCACCGGCGACCGTGTTGCGCTTATTGGCCCCAACGGTGTGGGCAAGAGTACCCTGTTCAAGATCCTGATGAATCAACTTACGCCCGATACCGGCGTGGTGCGCTACGGCACCAATATCGATGTGGGCTATTACGACCAGCATCAGCAGTCCCTCAACCCCAACAATACCATTCTGGACGAAGTCTGGAATGATTTTCCCACCATGGATCAATCCAAGGTGCGCGGTGCGCTGGGGCTGTTCCTGTTCACCGGCGATGAGGTGTTTGAGCAGATCGGCAAGCTCTCCGGCGGCGAGCGGGGCAGAGTGGCACTGACCAAGCTGATGCTCAAGAAGGATAACCTGCTCCTGCTGGACGAGCCCACCAACCATCTGGATATGGACAGCCGCGAGGTGCTGGAGGATGCCCTCCGGGATTTCCCCGGCACCATCCTTGCCATCAGCCATGACCGTTACTTCATCAACCGTTTTGCAGACCGGGTCATGGTGATGGAACAGGACGGCATCCGCGAATATCTGGGTAATTTCGACGATTACATGGAGAAGCGCAACCGCCCTGTGGCCCCTGTGCAGCCGGGCGGGCATGAGCAGACCAAGACCGAGCTGAACAAGGAAAAGAAGCGTGACCGCAAGTACAACGCCATGCTCAGGGAGCTGAAGGCAAAGGTCAAAAAGGCTGAGGAAGCCATTATGCAGAACGAACTGATCCTGGCCGAGATGGAGGAGAAGCTGGCAGATCCCGCCACGTATGAGGATCAGGAGGCGCTGCGCAAGCTGACTTCTGACTATGGCGATGAGCAGGAAAAGGCCGCCCGTCTGTATGACGAGCTGGAGGCCGCCGAGGAAGCATTGCAGGCCTTCGAAGAGGAACAATAACGGTAAGACCCGCCCGGGCAAAAGGCTTGGGCGGGTTTTGTATGGGGTGTACGCCAGTGCAGGTAGTGCTGCCGATACTTGCCTGATGGGGCTCTCCGCTGTGTGTAGCTCTTCGGGAAAAAACAGCAAAGCAAACGGCGCCCCCGATGCACACTCTTGCGCGCATCGGGGGCGCTGTTGTTGATGGCAGGGCTTATGCCTCCTCGCCGATATACAGGAACCGGGGGCCGGAATAGCCGTCCTTCTCCACAGGCTCATCCCACATGGCAGCAGGGCGTACCCAGTAGCCGCCCTCGCCGTAGAGTGCTTGATACACCACCATCTTCTCCAGTGTCTCGGAGTGGCGTGCAACGGTGATAAGCCGGTACAGATTGCCTTTGAAATGGCGGTATACGCCGGGTTTCAGCTGGCTCATACGCGGCTCCGCTTCCATTCCAGATAATCGTCAAACTTGCCTTCATAGTCCAGGCAGCCCTCACGACCGACGGGGAATTCGATGATGCGGTTGGCGATCTCATCGATGAACTGGTGGTCGTGGGAGGCAAAGAACAGGTTGCCGGGATAAGCCTGCAGACCGTTGGAGAGAGCGGTGATGCTTTCCAGATCCAGATGGTCGGTGGGCTGATCCAGCAAAAGGGCGTTGGCCTTGGACATCATCAGACGGCTGAGCATGCAGCGCACCTTCTCACCGCCGGAGAGCACCTTGGCGGGCTTGTACACTTCATCACCGCTGAAGAGCATGCGGCCCAGGAAGCCGCGGATGTAGGTCTCGGTGGGATCGGGCGCGAACTGGCGCATCCAGTCTACCAGATTGCCGTCGAAGTCCTCAAAGAAGCGGGTGTTGTCCTTGGGGAAATAGCTCTGACTGATGGTGACGCCCCACTTGAAGCTGCCCTCATCGGGGTTCATTTCGCCCACAAGGATGCGGAACAGGGCAGTGGCACCGGCTTCGTTGTCGCCGACAAAAGCGATCTTGTCGCCCTTCTTGACGGTGAAGGA
>JAZQHO010000140.1:0-1900 GCA_045540635.1 Candidatus Limiplasma sp. | reverse complement strand
TTGGCCCTCCGACTTACCCGTTGGCCCCCTTCATGACCCGCATGGATAGCGATCCCGCCAGTCTTTTCCCGCTCTGGAACGGGCTTTGCTGGTGCTGGTTCACGGCGGGCGTAGCTGCGCTGTACTGCCTGTGCCGCAGGCTGGGCATGGGGCGGCTTGCAGCCTGCGCCGGAGCCATGCTGCTGTACCTGAGCCCCCGTTTCTTTGCCGAGGGGCACTACAACAACAAAGATATGGTGCTGCTCTCCCTCTGCCTGCTGGTGATGCTCACCGGCGTTCGTCTCTGGGAAAAGCCCACCCTTGCACGGGGCATTGTTTTTGCACTGGCAGGGGCTTTGTGCGCCAACATCAAGGTGATCGGTGTCTGCATCTTCGGCGTGCCGGGGCTGGCTGCTGTGCTGCATCTCTCGGCGCAGCGCAAATGGAACAGAAGCAGCATCACAGCCGCCATTGGCACGCTGCTCTCCTTCTGTCTGTTTTATCTGCTGCTTACCCCTGCCATGTGGCAGGATCCCGCAGGATATTTCCGCTACCTGTTGGAGAATGCCACCGGCTTTACCCGCTGGAACAACAATGTGCTGTTCCGTGCAGCGGTATTCAAGCACAGTGTTGCGCCGCTGCCCTTCTACTACCTGCCCTACATGATGCTCACCACCCTGCCGGTCTACACCACTGCACTCTGTGGACTGGGGCAGGCTGCCGCCATTGGGCTGTGCTGGCAAAAGCGCAAGGAAGTGCCAAAAGACCCGGTTCTTCTTCTGCTGCTCTGCGCAACCGTGATCTGGGCTGCTCCGCTGGGCTTTGCCATGGTCTCCGATCCGGTGGTCTACAACGGCTGGCGGCATTTCTATTTTGTATTTGCCGGGCTTGGGGTGCTGGGGGCGTGGGGGCTGGAATGGCTGATCCGCTTCTTCCGCAACCACGGTAAACGCTGGCAGCAAGTGACCGCCGCGGTGCTGGCGGGCATCTGCCTTGCCACCTCCGCCGTGGGCATCCTGCTCAACCATCCCCACCAGTATGCCTACTACAATGCGCCCGGGCGCTGGCTTTGCCCCGCCCCGCTGGAGGAAGGCATGGAGCTGGACTACTGGTGTGTATCCATCATCGGCGGGCTGGAGCAGGCGGTGGAAGCCGAACCCTCCGGCAATGTCCTCACCTGCGCCGCACCGGATCCGGTCACACAGCTGGCGCTGAGCTACTACACCGAAGCGCTGCCCCCCTCTCTTGCCGGGCGGCTGACGCTTGCGCCGGAGGGCGTTCAGAATCCTGATCTCATCGTGCTCAACCGCACCTACCATCATCTCTACGGTACCCCGCTGCCGGAGGGCTACCGGCTCGTTTCGGAGGTGCGCAGCTATGGCAGCGTACTTACCCAGATCTACCGCAAACTACCCTGATAGGGCTGTATCGCATCAGAAGCGAGCACAGAAGCTTCCGATGCCGGGACTTCGGGGTTTGCCTGTGGGCCTGTGCAAGTGTTCAAAACCGCCTTGCAGGGGCAGAGAGCCTTTTGGAACCAGGTTGCACTTTTTCTCAACCAATAAACATCCACCCGTAAAACGGGTGGTTTTTCATATGCGGGCAAAGCCCTTTGTTCCCTGCCACGCCCTCGAGGGCGTAATACGGTCTGGCACATGCATAGGCTTGTTACTTGCCGCCCTTAAAAGGGCCGTCATCCTTTCCCAGCATAGTCATCTGTTCTCCCATTCGATCTTCTTCCAGCTGGTTTCGGATGTATGCGGCTATCTTTTCCTTGTTCTTGCCTACCGTATCTACATAGTAGCCTGTGCACCAGAATTCTCTGTTTCGATATTTATACTTCAGTTCTCCAAACTGTTCGTATAGCATCGTTGCACTTTTCCCCTTCAGATATCCCATGAAATGCGATATACTTATCTTG
>JAZQHO010000139.1:0-7076 GCA_045540635.1 Candidatus Limiplasma sp. | reverse complement strand
CCCTGTGCCCATGCAATGGGCACAGAGAGCGGGATTCCAAAGGGCCTCAGGCCCTTTGGCGGGGTGCAGGGGCAGCGCCCTGCTGTACCCATCGGTCAAGCCTTGCTATGGAAGTTCGGCTCAGAAAGCTGCCTCAACCTCTGCACAAGCTCCGGTATATCATACAGAAGGGTGTTCCACACCATAGCGATATCAATATTGCCGTAGTTGTGTGCACAGATGTTGCGCAGACCACGGATCTCACGCCATGGGATATCATCTGCGGCTGCTCTTGCTTCCTCGGACAGTTTTCCGGCAAGCTCTCCGATTTGCAGGATGCACATACAGCATGCATTCTGATAAGTAACATTTTCGGCAAAGACCTCATAGGTTTTGCCAAAGATGGTATGGGAATGTTCCACCTGTTCACAATAGGAGATGATTTTTTGAATGATCATCCGATCTTTATTGTTCAAAGATCTTCACCTCATCCTGTTGAATGGCAGCCAGAAACGCCTTGTCCCGGATATCTGGTGTGATCACATCCACATGGCATTGCAGGGCATCCTGTACATCGTTTACAAAAGCGAAGTATTGGAGCATGGTCTGGATCCTGCCTTTTTCAATGCTTAGATCCACATCGCTGGCGGCAGTGGCATCGCCCCGACCGTAGGAACCGAAGACGGAAACACGCTTTACGCCATGCTTTTTGGCAATGGGGGCAATAATGGTTTGCAATTGCTGCAGGGTATAGACCGCCATAGTGTTTCCTCCTTTCGTCTGCTGTGGTTTTATTATAGCAAACACCGGCAGAAAAAAACAACCCTGTTGCACTCTGAGCCAAGCAACAAAAAACCCCACCCCCTGTGCCCATGCAATGGGCACAGAGAGCGGGATTCTTAAGGGTCCCTTGGACCCTTAAGCGGGATCCAAGGGCAGAGCCCTTGGCAGGGTGCAGGGGCAGCGCCCCTGCCCTCACGCCTTACTCTCGCAGTACAGGCAGCGGTACGTCCCCTTCTGGCGGTTGGCCAGCTTGAAGATATGGGGCAGCTCCTGCTCGATGGTGGTAATGCAGCGGGGGTTCTTGCAGGCGATCACGCCCACCAGCCTTTCGGGCAGCTCAGGGTGCTTCTTTTCCACCTCTTCGCCCTCCCGGATGATGTTGACGGTGCAATCGGGGGCAAGGTAGCCCAGTACATCCCAGTTCAGGTCGATCACCTCATCCAGCTTGATGATGTCCTTGCGGCCCATCTTCTTGCTGGATACGTTCTTGAGCAGCGCCACGGAGCACTCCAGCCCGTCCAGCTTCAGGTACTGGTAGAGCAGCATGGCCTTGCCGGCGGGAATGTGGTCGATAACGATACCGTTTTTGATGGAATCAATGGTCATTTGCCCGCCTCCTCCAGCAGTTTCAGGATCAGCGCCATGCGGATGAACTTGCCGTTGAGCGCCTGACGGAAGTAGCAGGCGCGGGGATCATCGTCCACCGCCACGGCGATCTCGTTTACACGGGGCAGGGGATGCAGGATGCGCAGATCCTCCTTGGCGCTCTTCAGCTTTTCGGGGGTGAGGATGTAGCTGTCCTTCAGGCGCAGGTACTCCTCCTCGTTAAAGAAGCGCTCACGCTGCACACGGGTCATGTAGAGGATATCCAGCTCGGGCATCACGCTGTCCAGATCGGTGGTCTGCTTGTAGGTGAGCCCCTTCTCCTTGAGCAGATCCTTCACGTAGCTGGGCACCTTCAGCTCCTGAGGGGAGATGAGCACAAACTTGATGTTCTCATACCGGCTCAGGGCGGTGATCAGGCTGTGCACGGTGCGGCCGAACTTCAGGTCGCCGCAGAAGCCCACGGTCAGCCCGTCAAAGTGACCCTTTTCACGCTTGATGGTAAGCAGGTCGGTCAGGGTCTGGGTGGGGTGGTTGTGGCCGCCGTCACCGGCGTTGATCACCGGGATATCGCTGCGCATGGCAGCCACCAGCGGTGCGCCCTCCTTGAAGTGGCGCATGGCGGCGATGTCTGCATAGCAGCCGATCATCTTGATGGTATCGGCAACGCTCTCACCCTTGGCAGAGGAGGAGTTGCCCGCATCGGAAAAGCCGATCACATGGCCGCCCAGCTCGTACATGGCTGCCTCAAAGCTGAGACGGGTACGGGTGGAGGGCTCAAAGAACAGCGCCGCCAGCTTCTTGCCCTCGCATTTGTGGGCATAGTCCGCCGGATGAGCAATAATATCGTTGGCGGTCTCGATCAGCTGGTCGATCTCCTCTGTGGTCAGATCCAGAATGTCGATGAGATGTCTCATGCCTTTGCTCCGTTCACAGCCAGATAGTTCTTGATGCGCTCAACGTTCTCGGCGTTCTTCTCGTCCTCTTCCAGATACTCGATGATGTCGTACACATCCACAACAGAGTATACCGGGAAGCCGAACTCGTCCGCCACTTCGCTCATGGCGCTCTTCTCGGTCTGGCCCTTTTCCTTGCGGTCCACCATAACGAAGGTGGCGGCGACCTTTACATTCTCCAGATTGCTCAGGATGGCCATGCTCTCGCGGATGGCGGTACCTGCGGTGATCACGTCCTCCACGATGACCACTTCCTCACCGGCCTTGGGCACATAGCCCACAAACACGCCGCCCTCGCCGTGATCCTTGGCTTCCTTGCGGTTGAAGAAGAAGGGAACATCCAGTCCTTCCTTGGAGAGAGCAATGGAGCTGGAAACAGCGATGGAGATGCCCTTGTAGGCGGGGCCGTAGAGCACGGTGCGGCGGTTGCCCACCTTTTCCAGATAGGCCTTGGCGTAGAATTCGCCCAGCTTGGCGATCTGGTCGCCGGTCTTGATATCGCCCGCATTGATGAAGTAGGGGATCTTGCGGCCGCTCTTGGCGGTGAAATCGCCGAACTTCAGCACGCCGGCGCCTTCCAGAAACTGAATAAACTCTCTCTTGTAAGCTTCCATGTTGTATGGCTCCTTTCAAGCTGTCACGTAGGGTTTATGGGCTCTGCCCACACCCGCTTAAGGGGCTGAGCCCCTTAAGGATCCCGCGTATTGCGCCATTTCATGGCGCAAGGAGGGGAGTGGGGTGGGTAGCAGGATCGTGTAGAAAATGGTTATTGAATCGAAATGCCGTAGTCAAGGATCACGTTGCCGTTTTCATCCGGCGTGGTAAAGCGGGGGCACTGGCAGCGCTCGAAGCACCAGTTGCCCTCGTTGCGGGTCATGCCCGCGGCTTTGATGGCCTCCAGACAGGCTTCGTGGGTCTCGGGGGTGTAGAAATCGGGGCTGCCCTCCTTGGCACGCAGGTAGCAGACCGCATAATCCGTGGGTGGGATGTCTGCGGCTTCAAAGCCCTCCGGCACAGGTGCATCCGGCGGGAACAGCATACCGATCCAGCGTTCCGGCTTGCCATCTGCGATCCGCACCATGCCGAAGTAGGCATCATCGTTGAAGGGCAGGCGGGGCTGGGCTTCCAGCCGGTCAAACCAGCCGTTTGCCCACCACTCGCCCCAGTTGGGTGCGGCTTCGTAGCGCTTGCCGATCAGGCGCGCAGCAGGGCAATGCTCTTTCTTGATCTCCAGAATCTCCGCTGCCATGGTGCAGCCTCCCTTCCGCCGTCTGTGGCCGGTTTATTCGCCCACGAACTCGCGCACGCAGCGCTTGTAGGCAGCCACCGGATCCTCCGCAGCGGTGATGGGGCGGCCCACTACGATGAAGTCGGAGCCGATCTCACGGGCAGCGGCGGGGGTCATCACGCGCTTCTGGTCGCCCACATCGCCGTCGGCGAAGCGCACGCCGGGGGTCACGGTCAGGAACTGCTTGCCGCAGCGGTCGTGTACCTTGCCAGCCTCCAGAGGAGAGCAGACCACGCCGTCCAGACCGGCGTTCTTGGCGGTCTCGGCATAGTGCATAACCACCTGATCGATAGGCTCCTTGATGAGCAGATCGTTCTCCATGGCCTCCTGATCGGTGGAGGTGAGCTGGGTCACAGCGATCAGCAGGGGACGGGTGCCGTCCTCGCGGGTCAGGCCTTCGATGGCGGCCTTCATCATGGCGGTGGTGCCGGCGGCGTGCAGGTTGGTCACATCCACATCCAGATTGCGCAGCACAGCCATGGCCTTCTTAACGGTGTTGGGGATATCGTGCAGCTTCAGGTCGAGGAAGATCTTGTGCCCGCGGCGCTTGATCTCACGCACGATCTCGGGACCCTCGGCATAGTACAGCTCCATGCCGATCTTCACAAAGGGCTTCACATCGGTAAACTTGTCCAGAAAAGCAAGGGTGGCTTCGCGGCTGGCAAAGTCGCAGGCGATGATGACATCTCTTTTCATGCGTGTGCTCCTCCTATTATGTCGCTCAGGTTGGTGATATGGTACTTCGCCATTACGGCGGGGAGATCGTCAATGATCTGCTTGCATGCGCAGGGGTCGATCAGGTTGGCAGCGCCCACCTGTACGGCGGTGGCGCCTGCCAGCATCATCTCGATCACATCCTCGGCAGTGGAAACGCCGCCCATGCCGATGATGGGGATCTTGACCGCATCGTACACCTGATACACCATGCGCACCGCCACCGGGAAGATGGCGCTGCCGGAGAAGCCGCCCATCTTGTTGGCGATGACGGGCTTCTTACGGTTCAGGTCGATGCGCATGCCCAAAAGGGTGTTGATCAGGCTCAGACCATCCGCACCGGCCTCCTCACAGGCCTTGGCGATGGAGACGATATCCGTCACATTGGGGCTGAGCTTAATGTAGACCGGCTTCTTGCACACCGCCTTTACAGCGCGGGTCACTTCGGCAGCGGCTTCGGGGCTGGTGCCGAAGCTCATGCCGCCGCCGTGCACATTGGGGCAGGATACGTTCACTTCGATGAGGCCTACCTGCTCTTCCTGATCCAGCTTGCGGGCGCAGTCCACATACTCTTCCACGGAGAAACCGCTGATGTTGGCGATCACCGGCTTGTGGAAGCATTTTTTCAGCTTGGGCAGCTCCTCGGCGATCACCTTGTCCACGCCCGGGTTCTGCAGACCCACGGCGTTGATCATGCCCATAGGGCACTCTGCAATGCGGGGGGTGGGGTTGCCGAAGCGGGGCTCCCGTGTGGTGCCCTTGAAGGAGAAGGAGCCCAGCACATTGATATCGTACCACTCGGTAAACTCGTAGCCGAAGCCGAAGGTGCCGCTGGCGGGGATGGCCGGGTTATCCATCTGCATACCGGAAAGATTTACAGAAGTGTTTACCATATGATCTCCTCCTTTACCAGCACGGGGCCATCCTTGCAGATGCGCTTGTTGCCGTACTTGGTCTTGCAGCTGCAGCCCATGCAGGCGCCGAAGCCGCAGCCCATGCGCTCCTCAAAGGAGAATTGACCGCTGGTCTCGGAGGCATTGTAGACCGCCTTGAGCATGGGCTCGGGGCCGCAGGTGTAGATATGGGTGTAGCCGGGCTTCATGGCATTGGTCACAAAGCCTTTTACGCCGTAGGAGCCGTCCACGGTGGTAACGGTCACATCGCAGCCGAGGGCAGCGAATTCCTTCTCGTAGAAGATCTCCTCTTTGGTGTTGAAGCCGAGGATGACCGATACCTGCTTGCCCTCTGCCCGCAGCAGTCTGGCTGCCAGATACAGGGGCGGCACGCCCACGCCGCCGCCGATGAGCAGCGGGTGGTCGCCTGCGGTGGAAAGGTCGTAGCCGTTGCCAAGACCGGTGAGCACATCCAGCATTTCGCCGCCCTGCATGCGGCTCATCTGCTCGGTGCCCTTGCCCACCACCTTGTAGATGAGGGTCAGCACCCCCGCCTCCACATCACAAACGGAGATGGGGCGGCGCAGGAACAGCCCGTCCAGCTTCAGGTTGACGAACTGGCCCGTGCGGATGCCGTCGGTATCGCCCTCCAGCTTCATCCGGTATACGGTGGCGGTGAGGGCGGTGTTCTCCAGTACCTTGAAAAATGCCTGTTTCATAAGCGCTCCTTATGCGTCGATGGTGGAGATACACATGGTGGTCTCTTCCAGAACATCCAGCAGTACGCGGACGGTATCCAGTGCTGTGAACACGCTTACGTTGTTCTCGGTGGCGCAGCAGCGGATCTTGTAGCCGTCGCTCATCTGGTCGGCGGAGCCGATATCCCGGGTGTTGAGCACGTAGGCAATATGACCCTGACGGATGGCCTCGATGATCTCCTCGCTGCCGTCCCGGAGCTTCTTAAGCTCGTGGGTGCGGATGCCGTTCTGCTTGAGGAAGTTGGCGGTGCCGCTGGTGGCTTCGATGTTGAAGCCCAGGTTGTAGAACCGGCGGATCAGGGGCAGAGCCTCTTCCTTGTCCTTATCGGCGATGGTGCAGAACACGGTGCCGTAGTTCTGCAGGTGCATGCCGGAGGCCTCCAGCGCCTTGTAGAGAGCGCGGTTCAGCTTGTCGTCGTAGCCGATGGCTTCGCCGGTGGACTTCATCTCCGGGCTCAGGTAGGCATCCAGACCGCGGATCTTGCTGAAGGAGAACACGGGCACCTTTACGTACCAGCGGTTCTTTTCCTCGGGGTACAGGTCGAAGTAGCCCTGCTCCTTCAGGCTCTTGCCCAGGATGACCTCGGTGGCGATATCCGCAAGGCTGTAGCCGGTGGCCTTGGAGAGGAAGGGCACCGTGCGGGAGGAGCGGGGGTTGACCTCGATGATGTATACGTTCTCGTTCTTGTCAACGATGAACTGGATGTTGTACAGACCCACGATGCCGATGCCCAGACCCAGCTGCTTGGCGTACTGGAGAATGGTGCCCTTCACCTTGTTGGAGATGGAGAAGGCGGGGTATACGCTGATGGAGTCGCCGGAGTGGATGCCGGTGCGTTCCACCAGCTCCATGATGCCGGGCACGAACACGTCGCGGCCGTCGCAGATGGCGTCCACCTCGACCTCCTTGCCCATTACGTAGTGGTCCACCAGCACGGGCTTGTCCTCGTCGATCTCAACGGCGGTTTTCAGGTAGTGGCGCAGCTGGGTCTCGTTGCCCACGATCTGCATGGCGCGGCCGCCCAGCACGAAGCTGGGGCGTACCAGCACGGGGTAGCCCACCTGAGCGGCGGCCTTCACGCCGTCCTCGATGTTGGTAACG
>JAZQHO010000138.1:0-7496 GCA_045540635.1 Candidatus Limiplasma sp. | reverse complement strand
GCTGCATCTGCCGAGGCTACCACTGAGGCCACCGGTGCGGCTACCGGCGAAGCTGCTGCTACCGAAACGACCACCGAAGCAACTGCTGCAGCTACTGCTGCATCTGCCGAGGCTACCACTGAGGCCACCGGCGCAGCCACCGCTGCTGTAGAAGCGACCTCTGTCGCTACTCCTCTGAATGCTTCTGTTCAGCCTGGCGCTTATTCCCTGTGGGATCTGTTCAGCGGCAACATTCCTGGTATGCTGGGCGAAACCTGTAAGCTCACCCTGCTGCTGGGCGGTCTTTACCTGATCTTCCGCCGTATTATCGACTGGCGTATCCCCGTCAGCTTCATTGTAACGGCATTCATCCTGTTTTGGATCCACACCGGTGTTATCTATTCTGCTGAAAGCGGTTCTCAGAATGCGCTGTATCAGCTGCTCAGCGGTGGTTTGATCCTTGGCGCTTTCTTCATGGCTACCGACTACGTGACCTCTCCCATTACTAAGTGGGGGCGGGTCATCATGGGCGTTGGCTGTGCAGTGGTTCTGTATGTGATCCGCTTCTTCAATGCAGGGTATCCGGAAGGCTGCTCCTTCGCCATCCTGTTTATGAATGTACTTACTCCGCTGATCGACCGCTACACTACACGCAAGCCCTTCGGCTACACCAAGCCGCCCAAAGCTGCTAAGGAAGGAGCTGCTAACGCATGAAGAACAATCGCATGATCAAGGTTTTCACCAACGGTCTGTTGAATGAAAACCCCACCTTCCGACTGTTGCTGGGCATGTGTCCCACGCTGGCAATCACCAAGGCTGCTTCAGCTGGTCTCGGCATGGGTCTTGCCACCACCTTTGTGCTTGTGTTCTCCAATATGGCTATTGCCATGCTGCGGAACATCATTCCCGAAAAGGTTCGTATTCCCAGCTATGTTGTCGTTATCGCAACCTTTGTTACCATCATCGATTTGATGATCAAGGCCTTCCTGCCTGCACTGTCCAGCTCGCTTGGTATCTACATTCCTTTGATCGTTGTCAATTGCATTATCTTCGCCCGCGCTGAATCCTTTGCCTCCAAGAACACCGTCATGCTTTCTATTGCAGACGGTTTGGGCATGGGTCTGGGCTTTACCGGTGCACTGGTGTTGCTCAGTTCCGTTCGTGAGATCATCGGTACCGGCGAATGGTTCGGCATGCCTGTGATGCCTGAAGGCTATCAGCCCATGGCAATAGCAACCAGCCCTGCAGGCGGCTTCATTTTCCTTGGCATTTTGCTGCTGCTGGTAAATGCGCTGGTCGAGTACCTGAATCGCCGTAAGGCACAGAAGGAGGAGGAGATCCTGTGAGCAATCTGTTGCTGATCATTGTTGGCGGCGTGCTTGTCAACAACTTCGTCATGTCGCAGTTTCTGGGTATCTGCCCCTTCCTTGGCGTTTCCAAAAAGACAGAAACGGCTCTTGGCATGGGCATGGCAGTTACCTTTGTTATGGCCCTTGCTTCCCTGATCACTTACTTCATCCAAACCTATCTGCTGTTGCCTTTTGGCCTTGAATATATGCAGACCATTGCATTTATTCTGGTCATTGCCATGCTGGTGCAGGTCGTTGAGATCGCACTCAAGAAGATTTCAACCTCTCTTTATCAGGCTTTGGGCGTATACCTGCCCCTGATCACCACCAACTGTGCTGTGCTGGGCGTAGCTCTGCTCAACGTACGTGAAGGCTATAACCTTGTGGAATCCGTGGTCAACGGCATCAGCGGTGCACTTGGTTTTACCCTTGCCATTGTGCTGTTCGCAAGCATCCGTGAGCGCCTTGCGGTAAGCAACATGCCCAAGTGGATGAACGGTTTCCCCGGTGCACTGATCACCGCCGGCCTGATGGCGCTGGCTTTCCAGGGCTTCTCTGGCCTGCTGTAAGAGGGGAAAGGAGAAAATGACATGACTGCTATTTTGATTGCTGCGGCTGTTTTGGGTGTTTTGGGTCTGCTCTGCGGACTGCTCCTGACGGTTGCCAATAAAGTATTCGAGGTTCCCAGCAATCCCCAGCGTGATGCAGTGCGTGCGTGCCTGCCTGGTGCAAACTGCGGCGGCTGCGGCTTTGCCGGTTGCGATGCTCTGGCGGATGCCATCGTTGATCTGAAAGCGCCCATCAGCGCCTGTCCTGTGGGCGGACAGGCGGTTGCAGATCAGATCGCCCAGATCATGGGCGTTGAGGATCTGCCGGATCAGGTACGCAATGTTGCAACGGTCGTTTGTCAGGGCTCCAGCGTGCATTGCCGGGATAAATTCAATTACCATGGTATCCAGGATTGTGTTGCTGCTTCTCTTGTCAATGATGGCAACCGCTCCTGCAAGTACGCGTGTCTTGGACTTGGTACCTGCGTGCGTGTTTGCCAGTTCGACGCTATCCATATCGATCCTTATACCGGGATTGCCAAGGTGGATCCGAACAAGTGTCAGAGCTGCGGTGCTTGCGTAAATGCATGCCCCAAGAGCGTCCTCAGCCTGCAGCCTGAGACTGTTCCGGTGCGTCTGCTGTGTCGCGCTGCTGAGGAAGGATTCCTTGTAAGCGATAACTGCAAGATCGGCTGTATCGGCTGCGAGCATTGTGCCAATGCGTGCAAGTTCGGCGCTATCACCATGGTCAACCATCTGCCTGTATTCGACATGAGCAAGTGCGTGGGCTGCATGATGTGCGCGGAGGAGTGTCCTACCGGTGCCATTTGGGGCGACTTTGACAACCGTCAGATCGCCGAAATCGACCGCGATCTGTGCATCGGCTGCACCATCTGTAAGCGTAATTGTAAGTTCGAAGCCATCTCCGGCGAGCTGAAGCAGGTACATGAGGTTAACGAAGCCTGCACCGGTTGCGGCGAATGTGCCAAGAAGTGCCCGAAGAAGGCTATTACCATGCATGTTCGTAAGCATGTGCGTGATGCCAACGCAAAGGTTGGCACCACCCAGAAGGAATACGCCGTTCCGAAGGAGAATTAAAGTAAGTAACGAGCCGAGCGGGGCTTCCCGTTCGGCTCTTTTCGTAAGAGGAGGAACCCGCTATGAAATTTGGCCTGATCGGCGCTGGAAACATGGGCGGCACTATTCTGAAAGCCGCTATTCAGAAGGGGTTTGTCAAAGCAGAGGAAGCTTATGCCTATGATGTGGTCACAGCCCAGACCGAAAGATTGGTCGGCCAGTATCCCGGTGTTACCGTGGCGCAGAACAATCAGGAACTTGTAAAGGCTTGCGACTGTGTTCTGGTGGGCGTAAAGCCGGTATTTATGGAGGGGGTATTGAAGGAGATCTCTCCTTTTATTCGCGGCAAAGCACTCATTTCCATCGCTGCCGGTTGGTCTATGGAAATGCTCAATACAGCTCTTGGTGTGGACCATGGGGCTATGCTGCTACGTGTAATGCCCAATACGCCTGCGTTGGTGGGGGAGGGGTACACGGCTCTTTGCGAGGAAACCACCCTCAACAAAGAATGGCTCGAATGGGCTCAAAGGCTTTTTGATTGTCTTGGCACTTCTGCACTGGTGCCGGAGCGTTTGTTTGATGCGGTGATCGCCGTCAGTGGCAGCAGCCCTGCCTATATTTATACGCTGATTGATGCAATGGCGCTTGGGGCTGTACAGCAGGGTATGCCGCGGGCTATGGCGCAACAAGCAGCTGCACAGGCTGTGCTTGGTGCGGCTAAGATGGTGTTGGAAACTGGAGAACATCCCTGTAAGCTGCGGGACGACGTGTGCTCTCCCGGCGGTACCACCATTGCTGCGGTTGATGTGCTGAAAAACACTGGTTTTGAAAGCAGTGTTATGCAGGCTATGGCTGCAGCTGCTGACCGGAACCGGGAAATGACTGCGAAGAAGGGATAAAGCGATGAGCGAAATGAAACCTAAGAAAACAGTGCTGCTGTATACAGACGGTGCTTGCTCCGGCAATCCCGGCCCGGGCGGCTGGGGATGCGTGCTTTCGTTCCAAGGCAAGACCAAGGAATTGTCAGGCCATATGCCATCCACCACGAATAATCGCATGGAGATTTTTGCGGTGATCAGCGGTCTGGGTGCACTGAAGGAACCCTGCAAGGTCGAGGTGTATTCCGATTCTGCCTATACTGTCAACGCATTCAACGACCATTGGATCGATAACTGGCAGAAGAATGGCTGGATCAACAGCAAGAAGCAGCCGGTAGAAAACAGTGACCTCTGGAAACTGCTTCTGCAGATCATCCGTGTAAAGAAGCATGATGTTTCTTTTCACAAGGTGAAGGGCCATGCAGATGACCCGCTGAATAACCGCTGTGATGAGCTTGCGACATCTGCGATTAAAGAATATCGCCGCATGAATGGGGAAGAGGTCGAAGAGAACCAACCATCCAATGCGCCAGCAGGTGTTACCAAGGGTTGATTGCATTGCTGCTGCAGCGCCCCGTACAGAGATGATACTGTACGGGGCGTTTTTTTTCGCAATTAGTTATTTTGAAAGAAAATGGCTGTTTTGACAGCCAAAGATTGAACAAATATTCGCTAAACCCTTGATTTTGCTTGACTTTTTTGCTGCCGTTTGATACAATCCTATTGAACTATTCGCTAAAGAATACTTTTACGAATAGTTTGGCAAAAGATTGAAATGAGGCTGTTGAAATGGCAAATGATCTGTATTATGAGAAGCTGAGCAGCGAACGCACGGAACGAACCCGCCATATGCTACAGGCACTTCCGCTGGCGTGCACAGACTTTATCAATAGCATCACCATGACCACCAGCCCGCTTACACGTATGGCATACACGATCGATCTTGGCACGTTTTGCGAATATGCCCACAAGGAGATTCCTGCTTTTGGAGATAAAACGCCGCGAGAATGGACCGATGAGGATCTGTCTCGTTTTGTTGCGAGAGATCTCCATGGATATGCAGATTATCTGAGCCTTTATATGAAGGAAACAGATAACGATGAACAGCGTATCCTTCGTAACCATGAATGTGGCGTTATGCGCAAGCTCTCCTCTCTTCGTTCGTTTTTTGATTTCCTTTTTAAAGCTGAGCGGATCCCGGGCAACATTGCTGCACTGGTGTCCCTGCCAAAACTGCACGAAAAACCAATCCTCTATCTTATCAATGAAGAGGTTGAACGGCTGTTGGAAACCGTCTCAGATGGCGAGGCACTTTCAGACAGACAAAAAAAGTACCATCAGTTAACACGCGCCCGCGATGTGGCTATTTTGATGCTTTTTCTTGGCACCGGTATCCGTGTGAGCGAATGTGTTGGTATCGATATTGATGATCTGGATTTCCAGCTGAACGCTGTTCTTGTTACCCGCAAGGGCGGCAATCAGGTGATCCTCTACTACCCTCCCGAAGTGGCACAGGCGCTTAAAAACTATATCGCCGAACGCAGCAAGGTGGAAGTGCTGCCCGGGCATCAGAAGGCACTTTTTCTTTCCCTGCAGCGAAAGCGTATCAGCCAACGTGCAGTGCAGCTGATGGTAAAAAAATATTGTGCTATTGCTGTGCCACTGAAGAAGCGCATGAGCCCTCATAAACTGCGAAGCACCTATGCTACAAGGCTCTACAATGAAACCGAGGATATATACCTTGTTGCGGACGCTCTTGGACACTCGGATGTGAATACTACTCGAAAGCACTATGCAGCCATCAGCGATAAACGCAGACGCGAAGCGGCCAAAAATGTCTATCTGCCTACGGTATTTGAGAATAATGAGGCTGCTGATAAAGAATACAATGAATAAAAATCAAAACATTTGTTCGCAAATCGTTGCAAATCGCCAAATGATAGGATATACTATAATTAAATCAATAGAAGGAGGCGAGAGCTTTGGCAGGCAAACGTAACGAAACGCAGGCCAAGATCCTTGAATATATCGAAACTTCTTCCCACATCAACGGCTATCCGCCCTCTGTACGTGAGATCTGCGAGGCGACCGGCCTCAAGAGTACTTCTACTGTGCATGGGCATCTTGTGCGCCTTGAGAAAAAAGGCTTGCTTTGCCGTACATCCATGCGTCCCCGTGCTATTACGGTGGCCGATGATCATAAAAAATTCAAACCCGAAGTAATTGATGTACCCATTGTGGGCCGTGTTACCGCCGGTACGCCCATCGAGGCAATTGAGAATATCGAAGATTATATCTCTTTGCCCAAAAGCATGCTGAGCGAAGGTGTCCACTATGTTCTTGCCGTGCAGGGCGAAAGCATGATCGATGCGGGCATCATGGATGGCGACTATGTGGTCGTGCGCAAACAGGAGACCGCCTACAACGGTGAGATCGTTATTGCTATGATCGACAACGAAGCCACCGTAAAGCGCTATTATAAGGAAAACGGGCATTTTCGTCTTCAGCCCGAAAACGAAACCATGGAGCCCATCATTGTGCCGGAGGTACAGATTCTCGGCAAGGTGGTATCTTTGTACCGCAGGTTTTGATAGACGGAGAGATGCAGTATGATTCGATCGGCAATTGTTGTTGTGGGAGCATGCAACTTTGATATTTACGCCACCTCTGTTATGCCTCTGATCGAAGCAGATTCCAATCCGGGCTGTGTGTTTACCACTCCCGGAGGGGTTGGCAGAAATATTGCCGAAAACCTTGCGCGCCTTGGTTGCAGCATCTCGATGCTCACTGCTCTTGGACAGGACGCTTTTGGAGATGCAATATTCAAAAACGCAGCCGAGGCAGGTCTGGATCTGTCGAAAGCTTTAGTGCTCCCCCATGCTTCCAGTTCTGTTTATGTATGTATCAATAAACCGGATGGTGATATTGCTGTTGCGATCTCCGATATGGATATCAGTCAACAGATCACGCCCGGCTATTTAGCAGAGCAGGTATCGGTTCTTGAAGCGTCGGAGCTGATCGTGGCAGACGCCAATCTTTCTCAAGAAACTCTCTGCTACCTCTGGCATTGTTTTGGCAGCAAATTGTGCGCTGACTGTGTATCCACGCCTAAGAGCGAAAAGCTTTCGTCGATACTGGAAGGGCTGTTTTGTTTGAAAGCGAATCGAGCTGAAGCCGAAGTACTTACGGGTATTGCAGTGGAAAGCGTTACAGATGCCCACAAAGCTGCTGCAGAGCTGCACAGGCTTGGCGTGCGAAATGTGATCGTTACGCTTGGCGAGAATGGTGCTCTTATCTCCAACGGTGCAGATGCGCTCCATATGCCGCTGATGCCAGGTGAAACACGGAATACCAGCGGCTGTGGCGATGCGTTTTTTGCAGGAGCGCTCTATGCGATGGTGCAGCACGAGCCTCTTGCGCAGGTGTTGCGCAGTGGCCTTGCCATGGCGCGGATCTGTGCTGCTTCCGGAGGTGCGGTCTCCCCCATGCTTTCCGATGAATTGCTGAAAGATACTATCCGAACTTATCAAGGAGGCGCTTGGCAATGAACTTGAATGATTACCTTTGGATCTCCGATGAGGTAAAGCAGGCTTTGGCAGATAATAAGCCTGTTGTGGCTCTGGAATCCACCATCATCTCTCATGGTATGCCCTACCCTCAAAACG
>JAZQHO010000137.1:0-5900 GCA_045540635.1 Candidatus Limiplasma sp. | reverse complement strand
CGTCAAAAGAGTAACCGCAGGTGTGGGGCGCGGAGCCCCACCCTGTTGCTCGCAGCGGCAGCGCGGGTTGGCTTCCCGCGGGGCACACAACCCCTCCGGCGCTTCGCGCCACCTCCCCTTACACAGGGGAGGCTGGGGGTGGGCGCTGCCCCACTTCCCCTTACACAGGGGAGGCTGGGGGGCTTGCCTTCCGGCGGCACCCTCAGCCGCCTGAGGCGGGATCCTGCACAGGTGGGTGTTGCCTTTGCTTGCGTGTCATACCCAAGTTGGGTGGTTCTTGGTTTTCTCCCCCAAAAGCAAAAGCAGCCTGACACACCCCGAAGGGGATGCGCCAAGCTGCTTCGATGCTTCCGAACCAATTACATACGGGAGTAATTGGGGGCTTCCTTGGTGATGGAGATATCGTGGGGATGGCTCTCCTGCAGACCGGCACCGGTGATGCGGATAAACTCTGCATCCCTGCGCAGATCGTTGATGGAAGGAGTGCCGCAGTAGCCCATGCTGGCCCTGAGACCGCCGATGAGCTGGTACACGGTATCGGCCAGAGTGCCCTTGTAGGGGACGCGGCCTTCCACGCCTTCGGGAACCAGCTTCTTGTCCTTCTCCTGGAAGTAGCGGTCGCTGGAGCCCTGCGCGGCGCTCATAGCGCCAAGGGAACCCATACCACGGTAGACCTTGAAGGAACGGCCCTGATAGATCTCCATCTCGCCGGGGCTTTCCTCAACGCCCGCCAGCAGGCTGCCCAGCATAACGGCGCTGGCACCTGCGCCGATGGCCTTGGGGATATCGCCGGAGTACTTGATGCCACCGTCGGCAATGACGGGGATGCCGTACTTGGCGGCTTCCTTGGCGCAATCGGCAACGGCGGTCAGCTGGGGAACACCGATACCGGCCACCACGCGGGTGGTGCAGATGGAACCGGGGCCAATGCCGACCTTGATGCAGTTGGCGCCTGCCTCGATCAGATCGCGGGCGGCGGCGGCGGTGGCCACGTTGCCGGCGATGATGGGCAGATCGGGATAAGCGGCGCGGATCTCCCGCACCTTTTCGATAACGCCGTTGTTGTGGCCGTGGGCAGAGTCAAGGGAGACGATATCCACCTTGGCCTTGACCAGCGCTTCCACACGCAGCAGCGCATCCTTGGTGATGCCGATGGCAGCGCCGCAGAGCAGACGGCCGTTGGCATCCTTGGCGGAGTTGGGATACTTGGTGCTCTTCTCGATATCCTTGATGGTAATGAGGCCGCAGAGCTCAAAATCATCGTTGACGATGGGCAGCTTCTCGATACGGTGGGCAGCCAGAATCTCCTTGGCTTCCTCCAGGGTGGTGCCAACGGGGGCGGTGATGAGGTTCTCGGAGGTCATCACCTCGCCGATGCGGCGATCCATATCGGTTTCGAAGCGCAGGTCGCGGTTGGTGAGGATGCCCACCAGCTTCTTGCCGCGGGTGATGGGCACGCCGGAAATGCGGTACTTGCCCATCAGCGCTTCTGCATCGCGGATGAGATGGTCGGGGGACAGGAAGAAGGGATCGGTGATAACGCCATGCTCGGAGCGCTTTACCTTATCCACCTGATTGGCCTGCTCCTCGATGGTCATATTCTTATGGATGATACCCAGACCGCCTTCGCGGGCCATGGCGATCGCCATGCGGGAGTCGGTAACGGTATCCATAGCGGCAGACAGCAGCGGCACGTTCAGCTTGATACCAGGGGCGATCACGGTGCTGGTGTCCACATCGCGGGGCAGCACTTCGCTCTTGCGGGGCACAAGCAGTACATCATCGAATGTAAGACCGGTACGGAGATTCTCTTCCAGCATTTCCATCCATCCTTTCTGCTTCCTGTGTAAGGGTTTCAGTTATTTTATCAGCGCGGGGCGGGGATGTCAATATCGGTTCAGGGCATTTTTGCGGCAAAAACCGCATTTTCCGACATCTGCCAACGACAAAAAAGCGTCCGGTGAGCCGGGCGCTTTTTTGAACAGGCTCCGCAAACAGGCCGCGAATCAGCCGATGAACATCATCACAATGCTCAGCGCAATGAACACACCGGCAGTGATCTTGGTGATCAGCTCCAGCTTGGCTTCGAGACCCTTGGCCTTATTCTTGCCGAAAAAGGTTTCGGCTGCGCCGCTTACGGCGCCCAAGCCGCTCTGCTTGCTATCCTGCAGCAGCACGGTAACGACCAGAATGAGAGCGGAGATAACCAGCAGAATGCCAACGACAACAGTCATTTGGATTCCCTCCTTAGCGAGTATACGTTTTATATTAGCATTTATATTGGAGAAAAGCAAGGGGTTTGGGAAAATTATGCGCTGCATATGAAAACAGGCCGCAGGGGCATGGAGGCGGCTGCCCGGGGCAGTGTGTAGGATGAAAAGGAAGTCTTTATCCGTTCCATGCACATCATAACTGAGATTGATTTTTGGCAAACAATCAGAACCTCACTTCAACCGCAAGCCTTGACCGACTTGCGGATGCTTGCACTGCTGTGATAAAATGAAGGCAATCGTCTTAAAACTGGAAAGGAGGTTTTCTATGAAAAAGCTCATTCTTATTAGCGGCTCTCCCTGTGTCGGAAAAACCACAGTTGGGCGGCATCTGTTTGAGCAATATGAAAACAGCGCATATCTTGATGGAGACTGGTGCTGGTGCGTGAATCCTTTTTCAGTAACGGATAAGCGTCTTCGTAATGGGGACAAAAGCATGTCTTTTGTGTTGTCAAATTACCTATCGTCAGGATTTGAGTATGTATTCTTTACATCTGTAGTGCTGACCAACAGCAGCATTAGAAATAATATTCTGAAAGACATTACAGCAACTGATTATGAGGTTATTGGATTTACACTCACCTGTTCAGAAGAAACCTTAATCAAACGACACGACGAAAGGGGCGACGAGGGGGATACGAATTTCTACTGGTTACATTTGCCTCCCTATTCAACGGATTATGTTATTGACACAGATGGAAAAACCATTTCCGAAATTGCACAGGTCATAAAGCAATATATAAGTTCGATTTAAGCTACAGTTTGTCGCCCGGATTGAACAGCACAGTTACGGAGGGCGCAATGATACGCACTGTGCCAGTGCATTGCGTTTGAGGACTACATAAACAAACGAGCATCCAAACACGGATGCTCGTTTGTTCGTTGCAGGATCAATTGTTCCTTAACAACCCTCCCACCAGCGCGCCGCGCTTTTTTTCCGGCAGCAAAAGGCTGCCGCAGAGAGGTTTCTGCGGCAGCCGGTTTTGCGGATTACGCTTCCTCGCTGAAGGTGCGCACGCGCAGCACGCCGTTGAGGGCATTGAGCTCGTTGAGCAGCTTCTGGTCGGGCATCTTGGAGATCTCCAGCACGGTAACGGCGTTGTTGCCGCGGCTCTTGGAGAGCATGTTGTTGATGTTGATCTTGCGGGCACCCACAGCGGAGGACAGCGCGGAGATGAGGCCGGGCTCGTTCTCGTGGATCACCAGCACGCGCACGCCTTCGGCACGGCCCAGCAGCACTTCGGGCAGATTGACGCTGTTGCGGATCTGACCAAACTCCAGATAATCGCGGATCTGGCGGGCGGCCATCTCGGCGCAGTTCTCCTCGCTCTCGGGGGTGGAGGCGCCCAGATGGGGAATGACCACGGTGTTCTTCATCTGCAGCACTTCCTGAGTGGGGAAGTCGGTCACATAGGTGGCCACCTTGCCGCTTTCGAGAGCGGCGGTCAGGTCGGCGAAATCGGCCAATTCGGCACGGGAGAAGTTGAGCAGGCGCACGCCGTCCTTCATCTTGGCGATGGCGGCGGCGTTGATGGAGCCGCGGGTATCCTTCAAAAGCGGGATGTGGAAGGTGATGTAGTCGGCCTGCGCATAGAGCTCATCCATGCTGGTGCAGTGCTTGACGGAGCGGCTCAGGCTCCAGGCGCTGTCCACGCTGATGAAGGGGTCGTAGCCGATCACATTCATGCCAAGGCCGATGGCAGCGTTGGCCACCAGAGCGCCGATAGCGCCCAGACCCACCACGCCAAGGGTCTTGCCGCGCACTTCGGGGCCTACAAACTGGCTCTTGCCCTTCTCGGTCAGCTTGGCAACCTCGTCGCCCTTGCCATCGAGAGTGCGAGCCCACTGGATGCCGCCCACCACATTGCGGCTGCCCAGCATCAGGCCGCAGATGACCAGCTCGGCAACAGCGTTGGCGTTGGCACCGGGGGTGTTAAAGACCACGATGCCCTTCTCGGTGCACTTATCGATCGGGATGTTGTTGGTGCCTGCACCGGCGCGGGCGATGGCCAGCAGCTCTTCGGGCAGATCCATATCGTGCATGGAGGCGGAGCGGACAAGGATGCCCTCGGGAGCGGGCTCGTCGCCGGAGATGATGTAGTTATTGGCAGCCAGATGCTGATGGATCACATCGGAAATGGCGTTGAGGGTCTGAATCTTATACATTATGCATTCTCCTTTTCAAAGGCCTTCATTACGTCGACCAGCTTCTGAACACCGGCAACGGGCATGGCGTTGTAAATGCTGGCACGCATGCCGCCCACGCTGCGGTGGCCCTTCAGGTTGGCCAGACCGTTGGCAGCGGCGTACTTGACGAAAGCAGCGTCCTTATCGGCATCGCCGGTCACGAAGGTAACATTCATCAGGGAGCGGTATTCCTTCTGGGCAGCAGCCTTGAACAGCTTGCTCTCATCCAGATAATCGTACAGCAGGGCAGCCTTCATCTTGTTCTGCTCGTAGATGGCTTCCACGCCGCCCAGATTCTCCAGCCACTCAAAGCCCAGCTTGGCCATGTAGATGCCGTAGGTGTTGGGGGTGTTGACCATGGAGGTGTTCTTTACCTGCAGAGCCCAGTTCATCAGCTTGGGGGTGGTGGGACGCTCCTTGCCCAGCAGATCCTTGCGGATGATCATAACGCACAGGCCGGCGGGGCCGATGTTCTTCTGAGCGCCGGCAAAGATGACGCCGAACTTGCTCACATCCATGGGCTGGGAAAGGATGTTGGAGGACATATCGGCAACCAGCGGGATATCGCCGGTATCGGGGATATCGATATAGCGGGTGCCGTAGATGGTGTTGTTGGTGCAGATGTAGGCGTAGTCGGCATCGGCACTCCACTTGATGTTCTTTACATCGGGAATGTAGGTGTAGCCGTCCTCGCGGGAGGAGGCAACGATGTTGACCTTGCCGTACTTCTTGGCTTCTTCGGAGGCCACGTGGGCGAAGTTGCCGGAATCCACATAGTCGGCGGAGCCGTTCTCATGCTTCATCAGGTTGAGGGGGATGGCGCTGAACTGCTCGGTGGCGCCGCCCTGCACCAGCAGGATCTCGTAGTTCTCGGGCACATTCATCAGCTTGCGCAGACGGGCCACGGTTTCGTCGTAGATGTCGATATACATCTGGGAGCGGTGGGACATTTCCATAACGCTCATGCCCTTGCCGGGGTAGCAGAGCAGCTCGTCGGCAGCCTTCTTGAGTACGCTCTCGGCAATAACACCGGGGCCGGCGGAAAAGTTAAAGATGCGTTCTTCCATGGTAGTCATCCTCCTTATGATGGGGCGGCATGTGCCGCCGTTGCTTGCTTCGCAGGTTAGGCGGGACGTTTTTTGCCCTATGGGCGATTTCTCGCCGTGCACCTATCATACAGGAGTTTATGAGAAAAAGCAAGGGGGTTTTGCGGGGATTTTCGAAAAAAGGATGTATCTTTTCTGCATGCACGTCCGCCATGCCGCCGAGGCGTGGCGGGCGTGCATGCAGCACCCCGCCTGCCTTGGCGGCATGGCGTTCGCGCTAGTGAGTGGACGATAGTTCCGCGGCGCTATGGGCAGGGGCCCCAGCCCTGCCCGCGCCGCTTGCTGGAGGGCCCGTCCTCGCAGGTGGAGCGCCCGCTCGTCCGCCCTGCGGGCGGTC
>JAZQHO010000136.1:0-18240 GCA_045540635.1 Candidatus Limiplasma sp. | reverse complement strand
CTTCCCTCATGCTACCATCGAAAAAAACAACCGCATACACCCCGCTGCGGCAAAGGAGGACATTTCAGCTATGAAGATCTTCGTCACCGGCGGCACCGGCAACATCGGTCAGCATGTAACGCTGGCGCTGGCTGCCCGGGGGCATCAGGTGGAGCTGCTCACCCGCACCCCGGACAGGATCCCCGCTTTTCAGACCATGGAGAACGTACATGTCATCAAGGGCTGCTTGCAGGAGCCGGAGAGCATGATCCCCGCCCTCAGGGGCTGCGATGCGGTCATCCACATTGCGCTGGGCTGGGGCTTCACCCCCGAAGAAATGCTGATGAACGATACCCGTGTCACCGCCATCCTGCTGGATGCGGCGGAGCAGGCCGGGGTCAAGAACTTCATCTACACCAGCTCCACCGCTGCTGCCGGTAATCTGTACGACGGCATGGATGAGACCGGCCTGCGCGTGCCCACCGACCTTTACGGCTCCACCAAGGCTGCCACTGAGGTGTACATGATGGGCTTCCGCCAGTACTACAGCAAAAAGGGCGGCCCCGGCGAAAAGGTACGCATGCGCCGCAACATCATCCGTCCCGGCTATACCTTCTCCAGCCCTGCGGTGCCCGGCGGCGCATCCCAGTCGGATAAGCGCTTCCAGCGCATTGCCGAGGCCATCGTGGAGGGGCGGGATCTCACCTTCCCCGCCGGGGACGGCACCCAGTTCCTTTCCTCCCGGCAGATCGCAGAGGTATATGTGAAGCTGGTGGAAAGCGACCTGAACGAGGAGATCTTCTACGCCCTTGGCAGCAACTTTATTACATGGTACCAGATCGCCTGCATGGCTAAGGAAATGACCCCCGGTTGCCAGAGCCGCATCACCGCCGAGGGCGAATGCGGCAAGCCCAGCCTGTACTGTGTGGATAAGATCCACCGGGTGTTCGGCCTCCGCTTTGACGGCATGGACGATCTGGCGGAGCACATCCGCTGGAATCTGGACAGGGCGAGGGCAAAGCTGGCAGGGGAAGCGCTGCACGACCCGGTGCACTCGTACTGATTTCCGGGAGCATAGAGACAGAAAAAAACAGGGACTGCGCCGCCGCAGTCCCTGTTTTGCTGTATCGATCGTTATCCGCTGCACCGCCCTGCGGGTGCAGAAACGGGATCCCAAAGGGATCTGATCCCTTTGGCGGGGTGAGGGCAGGGGCAGCGCCCCTGCCCTCACCCCTTACCGTCCCGCCAGCCGCTTTGCGGCTTCCTCCCGCTCCTTGCAGATCTCCCGCCATTTGGGAATGGTGGTGAGGCGCTGCGCCAGATCGCTGAGCACAGCAGGGATATCGATGCCCTGCGGGCAGGCGGCGGCGCAGGCACCGCAGCCGATGCAGGCGGAGGGCTGCTTCTCCTCCGGGGCAAACTCCAGCCACATGGCGGCGTTGGTGGAGGGGGCGATGCGCAGCTCGTTGTAGGTGGCGATCATCTTGGGAATATCCAGCTCCATGGGGCAACCCGCCATGCAGTAGCCGCAGCCTGTGCAGGGGATGGAGTCCTTCATGCCCTCGGCAATGCGCAAAAGCTCCGCCACCTCGTTTTCGGTAAGGGGCTTGCGGGCTTCGAAGGTGCGCAGGTTGTCCTCCATCTGCGCCATGTTGCTCATGCCGGAGAGGATCATGGCAACGCCGGGGATCTCCTGCAAAAAGCGGAAGCCCCATGCGGGGATGCCTTCCTCCGGGCGCAGGGCACGCAGGGCGGCCTCATCCCCGTCGGAGAGCTTGCACAGCTTGCCGCCGCGCACCGGCTCCATCACCCAGATGGGCATATGGCGCTCATTCAGCAGCTTTACCTTGGTTTTGGCATCCTGCAGCGTCCAGTCCAGATAATTCAGCTGGATCTGGCAGAACTCCATATCTTCGCCCGCCGCATCCAGAAAGGCGCGCAGGTTCTCCACCGAGCCGTGGCTGGAAAAACCCAGATGACGGATGCGCCCCAGCCGCTTCTGTTCCTTGAAGTATTCGATAATGCCCCACCGGGGATCCAGATACACATCCATGGAGGCTTCGCACACGTTGTGCAGCAGGTAGAAGTCGAAATACTCCACACCGCACTTTTTCAGCTGCTCCTCAAAGATGGCGGCGGGGTCGTACTTCTCCACCACCTGATGCCCGGGGTACTTGCTGGCAAGGTACCAGCTCTCCCGGGGGTACCGGTTGAGCACCCGCCCCATCACCAGCTCGGAGTAGCCGCCGTGGTAGGGGTAGGCGGTATCAAAATAGTTGACCCCCGCCTTCATGGCGGCAGCCACCATGGCTTCCACCTGCTTTTCGTCGATGGCGCCGTCGATCGTGGGCAGGCGCATGGCGCCAAAGCCCAGCTGGCTCAGTTGCTTGTCCTGAAAAGAACAGTAGATCATCGATCCTTATCTCCTTTATCTGTGCAGCTTTTTGGGGAAGCCATCAGCCGATGGTGTTGCCGTCGGCAAAGGCATCGCCCACCTTTTCGCCAAGGCTCAGGTAGGTGTGGTTCATGCCGTCAAAAATGATGGGGCGCAGCTTTTTGGGGTCGATCTTGCCATCGGTGAGCACGCTTTCCTCGGCGCATACGTTGACCACCTCGCCTACCATGCGGCAGGTCTCCGGGTCGTAGCTCCTGAGGCGGCACTCCACCGCCATGGGCAGCTCGTCGATGAGGGGCGCATCCACATGATCGCTGGGGAAGGTGTGCCAGCCGCACTTGGCCAGCTTATCCGGCACCTGATTGCCGGAGGCGATGCCCACATAGTCGCAGGCTGCCATGGTATCCACCGTGCCCATGCTGACGGTGAAGGCTTTGCGGCTCATAATATTGGCGGTGGTTTTGTGGTCATTTGCGATGCACATGGTGATCTCGTTTTCCTCGCTGATGCCGCCCCATGCCGCATTCATGGCATTGGGGATGCCGTTTTCGTCATACGCAGCGATGATGAACACCGGCTGGGGGTAGAGGATGGGCTTGGGGCCGAAGTCTTTGCGCATAAGGGTTCCTCCTTTGAACAAGCGTTAAAAATAAAGTGGATCCGGGTATGCTGCCGCTATGAGGCAGAGACATTCGTTGTTTTGTTCTCGGGCATGTTTTCTGTTGTGTACAGATAGTTGGTATAGCGGTCGTTCATTTTTTTGGATGTAAAGCAGGGTTCCAGGTATTGCTTGTCCAAAGCGTATTGGATCAAATGCGAAAAAGAGCAGCTTACATGGATGTGGTTCGACCAGTGATGGAGCGAGTAGAGATAGTTTGCAATATGGGGATTGTCGATCAGACGTTTGATGGCATATTCAAAGAACGCCATATCCCCGTTCAGAATGATTTTTTTGCTCTTCAGGTAGCATACATAGGAGCAGTGGGACAGGGTCTTATCGATTTTCTGAAACAGCTGCTTTTCCGGGATCTGCTTTTGCTGCTCCGCTATTTCACTTGTAAAGTGGAATTTACCATCGTAAGAAAGACCGCTGTTCCAGTCGATGATCTCTGTAACAAAAGCGATATCTTCATCATCACGCATTTTGGTGACGATATCCTTTACAAACTCGCTTCTTTTGTATTCATTGGATTTTCTCCACTGAATGTAAGCGAAAATACCGCCCACCACAGAGAAGAGAAGCGTAATACAGCCCAGCAGATGATCCGTTGTAAATCCAAGACCGGTGGTCGGGGGCACAGAATCACTTCCTTTGCATAGATCATTGCAGTTGCGTTTTGTGAATGGTAAGGCAAAATGCTGCTTTATTTCACTCTCGTCAGCCGCACAGCGGCATACGGCTTCCCGGTGATCTCCATCCGGAACGCCCCTTCCTTCACGCCCTCGTCCCGTACGGTCATCTCCCATGTATCCAGCACCTCTGCCCGGTAGGCGGTGCCCTCCGGCAGCACAAAGTCCCGGAAGGCGGGGCGCATGAAGGAGTAATAGTACAGGATCACCGGCGGGGCGTTTTCGTTCTCGCCGGGCACGCAGGCGCAGCGGTCGTCCCAGTTGCTGCGCCACGGCTCCAGCGGGCCGGGCAGGCTGTCAAGGATATCCCGCAGAAATTGCAGCCTTGCAGGGGAGGTGCCCTTCAGCCGGTTGCCGTGAGACCACCAGAGGATCTCATCCTCGCTGAAATAGGTCTCGCCGTGGCCTGCATAGCCGCCCCGGATGGTGGCCTCCCAGAAGCGGCGGGTCTCCTCCTCGCCGGTCAGGTTGCCCCAGCCGTGCTGGATGTTGCCCTCGTAGCCCAGCTCATCCACGATCACGGGCTTGCCGAACTGCTCCCGCCACTGATCCACCAGCTCGGTGGTACGGTACAGATCCTGCCGCTGCAGGCAGCAGTGGCTGATCCACGGGCGGGTGTGGTCGTAGAAGCCAAAGCAGTTGTGGATGGAGGTGAGCCGCCCGTAGGGATCCTGCTGCCGGATCAGCTGCCCCAGCGCCTCCCAGTGGTCAGTCACCATCAGGGGCATCAGGTCGTATTCGTTGGCCAGCGACCACCATACGTTCCGGTACGCCCCGATGCGGCTGATCAGGTAGCGGAAGTAGCGCTGCATCTGGGTAATGTCCATCCGGCTGAAGCCCCAGCGGTCGTAGGGGTGCAGCATGATGATATCCGCCTCGATGCCCAGCTCCCCAAGGCGCAGGATGGCTTTTTCCAAATGACGGAAGTAAGCAGGCTCAAAGCGGGTAAAATCCCACGCATAGTCCTGCTTCCCTTCGGCCTTGGCAAAGGGGTAGGCGAAGGGCTCGTTGTGGTTGTAGTCGTAGTGCTTGGGAAACACGCAGAAGCGGATTTTGTTGAAAGGGGAAGCCTCCAGCGCACGCAGGGTGTTTTCGAAGATCTCCTCCCCCTGCAGGTGCCATACATAGCAGGTGGTGCCCACCGGGCGGTAGGGCGTGCCGTCTGCATAGGCAAAGTGATACCTGCCGCTCACCTTTACGGGGCCGTGCACGCCCTCCCGGGCAGGCAGCACCGTAAAGGAGCCGGAAAGGGCGGTAAAGCCCGCATCGATTTGGTAGGTGTATTCGCCCTCAAAGGCGGGCATAAAGCGCACCATGTACCGCCCGTCCCCATCGTAGAAGCCCTGCACGGTCCTCTGCTCACGGGCACCGGTAAATACAGCGGTGATGCACCGGCCGCAGGGGTTGCCCGCTTCGGGGCCTGCAAATGAGATTTCCTGCACATCCCAGCGGTGCACTTGCGGCATACAGGTCATAGGGTATCTTCCTTTCCGGTGTGTGGAGTTGTGGCGTTCGTCTGCTCCCATTATACGCCGGAAAAACAGCGGTGGCAAGTGCGCCCGCCATTGCCAGCAAACCGCAGCCTATGGTATAATTGATCAAACTGATGTACACATCCGACCATACCACAAGGAGGAGAAAACCAATGAAAAAACTGTCTGCGCTTTTGATGGCGCTGGTGTTGTGCCTTACCGCTTTTGCAGCCTGTGCCGAGGTAGAGCTGCTGGAGACGGAGCAGGGGCTGACCATTGCCATCCCCACCGGCTGGCGGCAGCTGGAGCTGGATGCGGAGGATCTTCAGGAGGGCTATGCCCTGATGATGGTCTCCGGGGATGATAGCGATGTTTTCGTCATTTGCGTTACCGAGCTGGGGAAGGTCTGCACCGCTCAGGAGATCGTGGATGCCATGAACGAAAGCGATACCACTGCGAGCATGCAGATATTCACCAACAGTCAGGGGCAGGAGATGGTGGTCTATTCCGAGCAGGATCAGACCCTGATCGGCTATATGCTCTGCGCCGCTGACGGCCTTCTGTACGATTTCAGCTTCCTGCATGCCGATGGCTCTGTTCTGAGCGGCGATACCGAGCTGCTCGCCCTTGCGCAGGAGTGCATGGATGCCACTCTGCTGGAGGAAGCGGCTGAGGAGCCTGCGGAGCCGGAGACCGTTGCCATCGCCGGTGGCGCTGTGGAGCTGAAGCTGGTCGCCATCAGCGGCGGCCCGGTATTCCCCGTGCCTGTCAACTGGGCGGAGCAGGAGCTTTCCGCAGAGGATCAGGCGGATGGCTGCCTTGCCATGTACGAGGAGGAAGCCACCGGCCGCACCATGCTCATCATGGCAAGCGAGCTGGGAGCTTACAGCACCGGGGATATGCACACCGTCATGCAGGCGGATGAGGACTATGCCACCGCCCAGCTGCTCACCAACGAGCAGGGCCTTGAGGTGATCCTGTACGTTACCAGCGATATGCAGGCGGGCGGCTACTGCTTCGTGGGCGAGGACGGCTGGCTGTACAACTTCTTTTTTGGCCTGAGCGATGGCAGCAACATGACGCAGGATCAGGTGCTGGCAGAGCTGGTCAGCTACTGCATGAACAATACCTGCTTCGAATAAACGGAGCCTGTTTTCAAACAAAGACCGGGGCGGCTGCACAGGCAGCGCCCCGGTCTTTGCTTACTTCGGTTCGTGTTATTCTTCCTTGCGGAATACCTCCCGCCCGTGCTTGCATACCGGGCAGATGAAGCCTTCGGGCAGCTCATCGCCCTCGTGCACATAGCCGCACACCTCGCAGACCCAGCTGCTTTTTTTGGCAGGCTGGGGCTTGGGCTTGATGTGGCTCTGGTAGTAGCTGTAGGTGCAGGGCGCATCGGCGGTCAGTACCTCACCGTCCGTCACCTCGGCAACGAACAGGATGTGGGTACCCAGATCCGTTTCGCTGAGCACCCTGCCGCTGAGAAAGGCGTTGGTCTGCCCAGTCAGGCGGTAGAGGCCGTTTTGGGTGCGGGCAACGTGGGGGAAGCCCTCAAACTTGTCCGCATCCCGCCCGCTTTGCATGCCGAAGCGCCGGAACAGCGCAAAATCCGCTTGGGTGGTCAGTGTGGATACATTGAATACCCCGGTCTTGCGGAGCATGTGGCAGCTCAGGTTCCGCTTGCTGATGGCGATGGCCAGCCGGTTCGGCTCCTCGGCGATCTGCATTACCGTATTGATGATGCAGCCGTTATCCTCCCCCTCCTGCCGCACGGTGAGCAGGTACAGCCCATAGGTGATCTGGAACAATGCTTTGGGATCCATCGTGATGCCTCCTTCTGTTGCAGGTGGTGCTTCTGCTTATAGTATCCCCGGAATTCGGGCGGTTGAAACAGGGGAGGAAGAGAAAAACGGTGCTGCTGCGGAATGCAGCAGCACCGTTTGGTGCATCACTTGTTTGGAGATCAGTCCTGCACGAGACCGGCAACGCAGGTGCTTTCGATCTTACCGATCTTGTCGGTAGCGCCGGTAACGTTGGTGAGGGTGTTGTTGACGCATTCGCCTACAGTGCTGTTCCAGTTGCCAACGACCTGTCCCCCCTCAGAAACATTGACAAAACCCCCTGCCCATGCTACAGTAAAACCAGTCGAAATAAGTGGTGGAGTCTGTCATCGGGGCGGCTTGCATGCCCCTCCGATTTATCTCGATGTCTGCGCAAGGGGCATGCCCCTGTGCAGAGGGCGTGGATCAAAAGGCAGAGCCGGGCTTCGGCTCTGCTTGTTTTGCTTTCTGCCCCCCTTTGCGCCAAAGCGCATCGGGTGTCCGGACACCGCCGGTTTTCGAAGGGCGCTGTGCGCCTATAGAAACCCTTGCGGGAAGGAGGAACCCCTTTTGCACTCCAAGGCGATGTTCTACGAAAAATTCAAGGAAGCCGCTGCCTCGGTGCTGCCCATCACCCTCATCGTGGCGCTGATGTGCCTCAGCTTTGTACCAGTTACCACAGACCTGCTGCTGGCCTTTCTGCTGGGTGCGGTAATGCTGGTGGTGGGTATGGGTCTGTTTACCCTCGGCAGCGATGTGTCCATGACCCAGATTGGTACCCACATGGGCGCAAAGCTTACCAAGAGCCGGAATCTTGCGCTCATTCTCAGCGTCAGTTTCCTGCTGGGCGTGGCCATTACGGTGGCGGAGCCCGATCTGCAGGTGCTGGCGGCCAATGTGCCCGCTATCGACGCCACGGTGCTTATCATTACGGTGGCGGTGGGCGTGGGTCTGTTCCTGCTGGTGAGCATGCTGCGCATCCTGTTTGCCATCCCCATGAAATGGCTGCTGCTGGGGCTGTATGGGCTGGTATTCCTGCTGGCGGCCCTTACCCACCCGGATTACCTCTCCGTGGCTTTCGACTCCGGCGGCGTTACCACCGGCCCCATGACGGTGCCCTTTATCATGGCGCTGGGCGTTGGTGTTTCCTCCATCCGTAGCGACGGCAACGCCAATACCGACTCCTTCGGTCTGGTGGCGCTGTGCTCCGTGGGCCCCATTCTGGCGGTGCTGCTTCTCAGCTTCGTCTATCAGGATGCCCCCGACGGGGCTGCCGCTTCCATCGTCAGCAATTATGCCGATACGGTGCAGCTGGGCGCAGGCTACCTGCATGCCCTGCCCGAGTATCTGCTGGAGGTGCTCATCGCGCTGCTGCCCATCGTGGCCTTTTTCCTGATCTTTCAGGTGGTGGCGCTCAAGCTGCACAAGCTGCCGCTGATGCGCATCCTGCTGGGTCTGGTGCTTACCTGTGTGGGTCTGGTGCTGTTCCTGATGGGCGTGAATGTCGGCTTCTCCTCGCTGGGCTACATTCTGGGCCAGCGGCTGGCAGAGCCCCAGCTGCAGCTCATCCTCATCCCCGTTGCCATGCTGATGGGCTGGTTCATCATCAATGCCGAGCCTGCGGTGCATGTGCTCAACAAGCAGGTGGAGGAGCTGAGCGCCGGCGCCATCTCCGCCAAGGCCATGCACTACAGCCTGTCCATCGCTGTGGCGGCTGCCATGGGTCTTGCCATGCTGCGGGTGATCACCGGCATGCCCATCATGTGGCTGCTGATCCCCGGCTACGGGGTGGCGCTGGTGCTGGCGTTTTTCGTGCCGCCCACCTTCACCGCCATCGCCTTTGACTCCGGCGGCGTAGCCTCCGGCCCTCTGACGGCCACCTTCATGCTGCCCTTTGCCATGGGCGCATGCAGCGCCGTCGGCGGCAATGTGATGACCGATGCCTTTGGTCTGGTGGCGCTGGTGGCGATGATGCCGCTCATCACCGTGCAGATCATGGGCCTTATCTATGTGATCAAGGTCCGCAATGCGCCTGTGGAGCCCGAAGTGGTCTATGGCGACAGCGATGTGATCGAGCTCTGGGAGGTGTGACCGTGGAACTGAATTATGTAATGACCATCGTGGATCGTGAGCGGGCACAGACCATGGAGACCATCTGCCAGAACCTGAAGCTGCCCCTGACGCTGACCATGCTCTGCCAGGGCACGGCCACCAGCGAGCATCTGTCTCTGTACGGGCTGGTGCCCAAGGATAAGGCGCTCATTTGCACCGCAGCCGACAGGGAGCAGACCCAGAAGCTGATGCGGGCTGCCAAGCTGCGTATGTTCATCGACATCCCGGGCAACGGCATCATGCTCAGCGTGCCCATCAAGAGTGTAGGAGGAGGACGGACCATGGCATACCTGACCGATAACAAAACGCCCACGGGGGAAAAGCCGAAGATGGTCTTTTCCCATGAGCTGATCTATGTGATCCCCAACGAGGGCGCATCCGATATGGTGATGCACGCCGCCCGCTCTGCGGGTGCCACCGGCGGCACGGTGCTGCTGGGCAAGGGCACCGGCAGCCGGGAAAACGGCCGTTTCCTCGGCATCTCCATCGCCACGGAGAAGGATGTGGTGCTCATCGTGGCAGAGGCGCAGAAGAAGGCCGCCATTATGAAGGCCATCGTGGAGCAGGCAGGCCCCGGCACCGATGCGGGCGCCATCTGTTTCTCGCTGCCGGTATCGCAGGTGGCGGGTCTCAGGCAGGTGGATGCGGACGACGAAGAAAAGTCCGAAGAAGCATAAGCAAAGCTGCAGCAGAGCATCCAAACGGGCATCCGGCAACAGCGCCGGGTGCCCGTTTCATGTATACAGCCGCCCTCTCAAAAAGGCTCCCTGCACCTTTGGAGATCGTCGGCATGCACGGGCGCCTGTACGGAACACGTTTTCACACGCGGCGTTCCGGCAGCGGCGGTAGCGTTGCCCATTGTACAAACGTATGCATAACCATGCATATGCATCCCACCCTGCCAACAGAGCAGATGCATTGTTCGATTATTGTATTTAGATTGTGTCAACTGCCAAACTTTGTTGCATTTTGATGCATCTGCAAGTATAATCGGACACATACATGCAGTGTAGAGTGGCAACCGCTCTGCACATGTAAACTACACGGTGCACCGCACCGGGAAACGGATGTGACACATGAAAATCATTGAATTGATCGTGTTCATTGCCTATTTCATCTTTATGATCGGGATCGGCGTATTCTTCTTCCTCCGCTCCAGGAGTGGCGGCGAAAAGGGCTACTTCCTTGGCGGTCGTGAAATGGGCCCCTGGGTTTCCGCCCTCTCTGCGGGTGCTTCCGATATGAGCGCATGGGTGCTGATGGGTCTGCCCGCTTCCATCTATGCCGCAGGTCTGGGTCAGGCATGGATCGCCATCGGCCTTGGCATCGGCTATACCATCAGCTGGCTGGTACAGGCTCCCCGCCTGCGCCGCTACTCCATCGCTGCCAACGACTCCATCACCATCCCTCAGTTCCTTACCAACCGCTTCCTCTCCAAGAGCAAGGCACTGCAGGTGGTGTGTGCGGTCATCTTCCTGGTGGCCTACACGGTGTATGCCGCTTCCTCCATCAAGGCCTGCGGTACCCTGTTCAACACCGTTATGGGTATTGATGCCACGATGGCCATGTACATCGCAGCCATCATCATCATCAGCTATACCTTCCTGGGCGGCTTCTCCGCCGTCTGCTGGACCGACTTCTTCCAGGGCCTGCTCATGCTGGGCGCTCTGCTGATCGCCCCCATCTTCGCCATGTTCCTCATCAACGCCGGTCAGGGTGCCTCCACCATGGATCAGCTGCCCGAGAACTACTGGAACCTGTTCGCCAACTGGAAGGATATCGTTTCCGGCCTTGGCTGGGGTCTGGGCTACTTCGGCATGCCTCACATCATCATCCGCTTTATGAGCCTGCGCTCCGATAAGGATTTGAAGAAGAGCGCCAAGATCGGCATCACCTGGACGGTGCTCATCCTCATTTTCTCCGTGGCTTCCGGTGTGATCGGCCACATGTTCATGGGCGAGATCTCCGACAGCTCCACCGTGTTCATCCAGATGGTGCGCAAGATCTTCCCCGGTATCATCAGCGGCCTGCTGCTCAGCGCCATCCTTGCTGCCGCCATGAGCACCGCCGACAGCCAGCTGCTGGCCTCCGCTTCCGCCTTTGCCAGCGATGTGTATAAGCCCATCATCCGCAAGGATCAGGCTACCGATAAGGAAATGCTCTGGGCGGGCCGCTATGTGGTGCTGGCCATCTCCCTCGTCGCTTTGTTTATCGCTGCCAACCCCAACTCCGGCACCATCATGGGTCTGGTGGAAAACGCCTGGGGCGTGTTCGGCGCTGCTTTCGGCCCCGTGCTGATCCTGGCCCTGTTCTGGCGCCGCTTCAACTTCCAGGGCGCGCTGGCCGGTATCATCACCGGTGCTGCGGTGGATATCCTCTGGCTCATCTTCCTCAAGGGCACCGGTATCTACGAGATCATCCCCGGCTTCATCGCCGGTCTGGTGGTTTCCGTGCTGGTCGCCAAGCTGACCCCTGCTCCCTCCGACGAGGTGACTGCGCTGTTCGACAAGGTGGCCTCCAAAGAGGAGATCTGAACCGTAGCAGCCAAAAAATCATAAACAGCATCTGTGCCGCTGTTCCGTAAGGAACAGCGGCACAGTTTGTAAAAAAGCCGCCAGGCGACTTTTTGATGTGTTGCAGGAACCGGCTGCCCGTCCACCGGCAGTCGGTTCCTGTTTTGTTTCTTTAGCGGTCTGTATAGCTGCGAAACCTCACCTGTCCATTACGATCATCCGAAAACGCTTTGTTTATATGTTGGCGATCAGCGTGGTCAGCGATTTTCTCTGGCCTTCGGTCGGCTCCTTCAGTTTGCCGCCTTTCAACAGCGCTGTGATGCAGTGGATCAGAAACCATCCGTCAGCGTGGAATACGGACTGCAGCTCATACTCCTTTATCTTTTGGAGATGTGCAGGAACCGTTTTCAGCACGGCTTCGGCATACGGTGCCTTCAACGCATCAAACTCGGCCCGATGCTTTGCCTTGATCCGCTCGCCGATGGCAAGGAGTTTGTTTTGGATCTCCTGGCTTGCCAGCACAACGATCTGCCATGCAGCTTTGAAACAGCCATCATAATCTCCGTTGGTTTTTACGCAGCCGCGCTCCGCAAGCCATGCATATTCGTCTTTGGAGAGGCGCTGCTCAAACTCTCTCTCATAGAGCTTGAGAATGTGTCTGGCATCTTCGGAATACTGAAGGCTGTGCTCCCCGCCCCGGTCGGACCACTGGCTGTCGATCTGCCAGAGGATGTGCTCACCGTTGCCATTCCACATAGGGCCGCACCAGTTCTTCATATACACATAGTCTTGGGGAAGGATCAGGTCATCCGGAACGACCGATGCATGGAAGATGTTATGGGCACCGTCCGGACGGATCGTGGCGACCTCCTCAAAGGAGATGCGCCTGTCCATCAGCTTCTCACCGGATCTGGCGGCAATATAGGGGATCAGCGTCCACAGGATGAAATTACGATCCGCTTCGGGAGACTCGTTCAGGGAGACGGGCTGGTCAGTCTGCCCGCAACGGATATCCGGATCATCAAGAATACCGGAGGAGGTCAGCTCATCATACAGATCGTTGGCAAACAGCTCCGCAGCACGCCTGTACATATTGTTCTGCATGGTAAGCAGCTCCGCAGTTGGCTCGCTGATGACGAAATTGACAATGTGCTTGTCCTTTTGCGCCAGCAGAAAGCCGTATTCCTCAAGAAATTCCACCTCTGTTTCCACATACACCGGGGAAACCCCAAGATCGTCTGCGATCTCGTTAACGGTCTTTGCCGTATTGCGCACACAGTAGCAGATATTCTGCACCAGTGCGGAACGGAAGAATTCATCGGGAGATTTTGTGCCTGCGGAACCGTTCAAGCCGTAGGAGTGGAAATGGATAGGGTTGAATGTAAGCTGGCTTGCTTCTCTCATGGTGTCCATACCTCGTTTCAATTCTTTCTTGGCTTCAAACAAGTGCCATTTGACAGTGCCAAGAGGGATGCCCAGTTGTGCAGCGATATCTGCCTGCTTGCGGTTCTCAAAGTAATATGCGATCACGATCCTTCTTTGCAGCTTTGAAAGGTAAGCGATCTCTGTCCGGAGACGATGGATGGAGGCTGTATCGTCATCGGCGTCCGGCTCAACACCGGGTGCCCGCAGCAGCTCCGCGACCTCATCAACAGAAATGCCGACCACGCTTTTTGCGGTATCACGATAGTAGTTGCTGAGCGTGTTGTGGGCAACGGTCCAGATGAACTTACCCATGTCCGCAACATCATCCTTGGTAAGCAGCGCACGGAATGCTCTTGCTGCGATCTCCTGCGAAAGATCCTCCGCATCATGGATGTTCTTGCACCTTTTCAGCGAAAAGCCGAATATGGGCTTCAGATATCCGATCAGGGTTTTCTCTACGTCACTTCGGTTCACTTGTTTGCACCTCTTTGAAAGCTTTCACCTATACAGACACGCAGATCGCAAAAAGGTTGGGACTTTTTCAAAAAAATTTGTACGCACCCTGTTGGTGTCCGTTCGACCGGCCTGTTCCGGTCGGTTGCCTTCATCCTTTTACAGCAACGCACAAAACCGCAAGCCGGGCTTGCGGTTTTGTTGTTGGCATGCCGTTATGCGGTTGTCCCTCATTACAGCCACTTTTTCAGGAAGGTATCCACCTCGTCCAGTGCTTTTTCGCAATTGAAGCCCCGGAAGCCGTGGTCGGCACCCAGCAGCTTGATCAATTCCACTTCCTTGCCCAGCTCCCGCAGCTTTTCGTAAAGATGCACGCTCTGCTGGAAGTTGACCGTCATATCCCGGCTGCCGTGCATGATCAGCACAGGCGGGGTGGGGCGGTCGGCGCTCAGGTAGCGCTGGGGCACGGTGGCGGCTGCCAGCTCCAGGTTTTCATGCACCGGCAGGTGGCCGATCAGCCAGCCCTCCGGGCAATCGGGGGAGACATGCTCAAACAGGCTGGGCTCATAGAGCATCTCGCTGACCACCGTGGGGCCGTACCAGTCCACGATGCAGCGAACCTCTGCGCTGCCCTCCGGATCCTCCGGGTTGTTGAGGCAATGGTCGCCGGTAAAGCCCGCCATCAGTGCGGTATGCCCGCCGCTGCTGTCGCCCCAGACGGCGACCCGCTCCGGGTCGAAACGGTAGTGCTCAGCATCGCTGCGCAGGAAACGGATAGCGGTCTTTACATCCTCGCACTGGGCGGGGAAGGGAGCCGTGGTGGAGGGGCGGTACTCCACCAGCGCCACGCAGTAGCCCCGCTGGCACATGCGCACCATCTCCGGCAGGTGGATGCAGAGATCCTGCTGGTACCATGCGCTGCCCTGAATGAATACGATGAGGGGATTATCCCGGCGGTCGTTGCGGGGGGTCAGGTAGTGCAGGTGCAGGGGCTTATCGCTCCGGGTGGCATAGACGATGCCATAGGCAAGCGCTACGCCGAAGCCGAAGGTATCCTCCCAGCGCACCTCTCTTGCCCCTTCGGGCAGGCAGGTGTTTTCGGGAAAGGTCTCGGCGGTCATGGGGGTAAGCGGGATGCGGTTTTCCATAAAGACAGTCTCCTTGCTGTGTGTTGAAACGCAGATAAGCATTGCGCTGTATTCATTGTACCATGCCCGGGGGCGGAGGGTCAAACAAAGAAGGGGGACATATCCCCACCGAAATGGAGACAGAACCCCGGCAAGAAAAGCACACCCTTGCCACCGGCGGCGATCCGTGCTATGCTGCAGGCAGAGAACCAAAGCCTATACAGGGAGGTACACCCCATGCAGGAGCTGCTTACCATCCACATTACCGTTGAGGGCTGCGATACGCTGAAGGGCCTCAGCGGGCAGATCAATATGATCCGCTTCGGCGGCTATTGCGAATCGGACTGTTTCCGGGGCGAGGTGCTGCCCGGCGGCGTGGATACCCAGACCTATCTGACCGGGCAGCCCGGCAGGCTCAGCGCCCGGTACATGCTCCGCGGTACCGCAGCCGACGGCAGCCCTGCCATGCTGTTTATCGAAAACAACGGTACCTTTGACGAAAACGGCATGTGCCATACCCGCCCAACCGTTTATACCGATAACGAGAGCCTTCGCTGGCTGTGCGAAACGCCCATGGCAGGCTCCATCACCGGCTGGGAGAAGGGGGTCATCATCCACCTGTGCAGGGCTGATTGACCGCTTTTGAAAAAAATTTTGCTGCGCCAACGTTTGCTCGGTCGTATACAATGCATTTAGGGCGCTCTGCCGTATTGACATATGCATCGAACTTTGTATAATCGTAGTTGAAAATGGAATAGGATACATGATAGAGGTGCGATTTCGCCATCAGTACCGCTCCGGGGCAACTGCCGGGACAAATGCAGGGGAGCGGGAAAGGGGCTTTCGCCGAGGGGCCTGCCAAATACCCGTCAGCAGGTGCCCGGGCTGCAGCAGAATATGCTGCAGACTGTCGCCCGGTATGGGCGGAGCGCTGTCACGAGTCCATCGGAGCATACATCGATGGGGCCATGACGGATGTTCATGGCTCCATTTCGTTTTTACAAAATACAAAAGGAGACATTGCAATGAACAAGAGACTTCGCACATGGTTCGTGGTCATCGCCGCGCTGCTGCTGTTGACCGCCCTCTGCGGCAGTGTGCTGGCGGAAGAGACCGCCGCCGAGGCTGCCCCCGCCAACCCCTTCTGGTGCACCTTCTGGTCGCTGGTGCCCCCCATCATCGCCATCGGTCTGGCGCTGATCACCAAGGAGGTCTACTCCTCCCTGTTCATCGGTATTCTTGCCGGTGGTCTGCTCTACTCCAACTTCAATTTTGAGGGCACGCTGCTCCATGTGTTCAACGATGGCATCGTAGCGTCCCTGTCCAATACATACAATGTGGGCATTCTGGTGTTCCTGGTCATTCTGGGTGCCATGGTCAGCCTGATGAACCGTGCGGGCGGCTCCGCTGCCTTCGGCCGCTGGG
This sequence comes from Candidatus Limiplasma sp., assembly GCA_045540635.1. Taxonomy (GTDB): domain Bacteria; phylum Bacillota; class Clostridia; order Christensenellales; family Aristaeellaceae; genus Limiplasma. The sequence continues at coordinate 2,169 of JAZQHO010000136.1, read as the reverse complement.
CTTCCACCCACATCAAGAGCCGTGCGGGCGCACAGCTGGCCACCATCGCGCTGGGCGTGCTCATTTTTGTGGATGACTACTTCAACTGCCTCACCGTGGGCAGCGTGATGCGCCCCGTGGCAGACAAGCACAAGATCTCCCGCGCCAAGCTCTCCTACCTGATCGATGCTACCGCCGCTCCCGTGTGCATCATCGCCCCCATCTCCAGCTGGGCCGCTGCGGTATCCAGCTATGTGGAGGAGGGCAACGGTCTGGAGTTGTTCATCAAGGCCATCCCCTTCAACTTCTACGCCATCCTCACCATCGTGATGATGATCGTGCTGGCGCTGACCAAGCTGGAGTATGGCCCCATGGCCAAGCATGAGAAGAACGCCGTGGAAAACGGCGATCTGTTCTCCGAGGTGGACCGCAAGAGCGAGCAGCTCAACGAGGAAGCCAACCCCAAGGGCAAGGTGATCGACCTTGTGCTGCCTGTTGCGGTGCTCATCGTCTCCTGCGTGATCGGTATGATCTACTCCGGCGGCTTCTTCAGCGGTGTAAGCTTCATCGATGCGTTCTCCGGCTGTGATGCCTCCGTGGGTCTGATGCTGGGCTCCGCCGTTACGCTGGTCATTACCATGGCATACTACCTGATCCGTCGCGTGATGAGCTTCAAGGATATCATGGGAGCGCTGCCCGAGGGCTTCAAGGCCATGGTGCCCGCCATCCTGATCCTCACCTTCGCCTGGAGCCTCAAGTGCATGACCGATTCTCTGGGCGCCAAGGAATTTGTTGCCGGTCTGGTCAAGGGCTCTGCCGACAGCTTCACCACCTTCCTGCCCGCCATCATCTTCCTGATCGCTTGCGGCCTGTCCTTCGCCACCGGCACCAGCTGGGGCACCTTCGGCATCCTGATCCCCATCACGCTGGCTGTGTTCCCCCTCACTGATCCGCTGGGCGTTGTGTGCGTTTCCGCCTGCATGGCCGGTGCTGTCTGCGGCGACCACTGCTCTCCCATCTCCGATACCACCATCATGGCTTCCGCCGGTGCCCAGTGCAACCATGTGAACCATGTTTCCACCCAGCTGCCCTATGCCATCACCGTGGCGGTGGTCAGCTTTGCGGCGTACATTCTGGCCGGTTTTGTGCCGGTGTGGTACATCGTGCTGCCCGTTGCCATCGCGCTGATGGTCGGCGTTCTGTTCCTGATGAAGTACGTTATCTTCAAGAAGGCCTGACCGAGAACCCCCAAGGGGCTGCTGCCTTAGTGCGGCGGCCCCTTTTTGGATGCTTGACAATCTCCCCGGTATGTGCTATTCTTACCACCCTGTTTCGTATGCCGTCTGATGTGAACCGCACGACCGACCGTTGATGCCGCATTGGGCGGTTTTGTTGTCTCTGTATGGAAAAGTGCAAAGGAGGATAAGAAGAATGGAAAAGCGCTGGAGCCGGTATGCTGTGAATGCAATGAAAGAAGCCTGTGCCTTTGAGACGCACGGGAACCCTGCCATGGATCTGCGGTCTGCGTTCGTGATGCTGCCCGAGGGCGTGCAGCTGAGCGATGCTGCGCTGGATACCCTGCGCCATTTCAGTTACTATACCAATCAAAACGGCATCTGTGTGCTGCTGGGAGAGCGGACGGCTTGCCTCATCAGAGGGGATACGGTGGAGGAAGCACTGGAAGCGGCTTGTGAGGAAGCAGGCGATGTGACCGGCCGCATGCCGGATTTTCAGCTGCTGCCCATGGATGACGGCTGCACCCTGCTGGCGATGGGCGCCGAGACCTACACCTTCCGCGGGGAGCGGATCCCCGAGGGGGATCTGGCCATGGGTCTTGTGCTCCGGCAGGAATGTCTGGAAGCCTGCGAGGCCTTCGAGCCGTTGGCTGTTGCGTGGTTTGACGGCCGGGAGCGGGAATAGGGGGATGATTACCCCCTTTAGCCACCCCCAAGCCGGGAGGTGGCGCGCAGCGCCCACCCACAGCCTCCCCTGTGTAAGGGGAGGTGGGCGCGAAGCGCCGGAGGGGTTGTTTGCCTTGTCCAAAGCCAACCCGCACAGCCTCCCCTGTGTAAGGGGAGGTGGCGCGTAGCGCCGGAGGGGTTGTACGCCCCGCGGGAAGCCAACCCGCGCTGCCGCTGCGAGCAACAGGGTGGGGCTCCGCGCCCCACACCTGCGGTTACTCTTTTGACG
>JAZQHO010000135.1:0-16481 GCA_045540635.1 Candidatus Limiplasma sp. | reverse complement strand
CGGTGAACAGGCCGTAGCCGTAAGCCACCTGGCACACATCCTCATTGGTGCCGCCAACAGCAACAATGGCGCGGGCACAGCAGTCCTCCCACAGCTCAACATCTTTCTGAGTGTAGAAAGCCACTACACGGCGGCCGGTGGTGCCGGAGGTGGACTGGATGCGTACGCAGTCCTTCTGGGGCACAGCCAGCAGGCCATAGGGATAGGCATCGCGAAGGTCGGCCTTGGTAAGAAAGGGCAGCTTGGAGATATCCTCAATGCCCTTGATGTCCTCAGGCTTCACGCCCTTCTCGTCCATCAGGTTACGGTAGTAAGGCACGTTGTCGTACACATGCTTTACCTGCTTGACCAGTTTCTCGGATTGGAGCTTCTTGATCTCCTCAACGGGCATGGTTTCGATTTCCGGTTGGTAGTACCGTTGTTCCACTGTGTCTCGCCTCTAATCTTATGTAAGTGTATTTTCGAAAGAACAATGCGCAGGATCAGGACCGGAACCCCAGCTCAAAAGCGCGCTTGTTCATTTCTACAAACTTGGGCTTGACCGCCTTTTCGATCGCGGCGATCCAGCGCTCATAGGGAATATCCACATACTTGGCAAAGCGACCCATCAGCACGATGTTGACAGCCTTGGAGGAGCCGGCCTCCACAGCGGGCGTGAGGGCATCGAAATCATCGATGTTGAGACCCTTCTGCTTCAGCTCGCTGAGCACATCGGTGGGATAGGTGGCTGCGCCGATGATCACAGGCATGGGGTCGATCTCCTGGGTGTTGACCACCATCTGTCCATCGGTCTTGAGGAAGGCTGCATAGCGGGCAGCCTCCAGCTTTTCGAACGAAATAATGTAATCCGCCTCGCCCTCGGTAACGATGGGAGAGTAGACCTTATCGCCGTAGCGCACATAGGTAACAACGGAGCCGCCGCGCTGGCTCATGCCGTGCACTTCGCTCACCTTAACATCGTAGCCCTCGTCCACCAGCAGCTGCCCCAGCAGCTTGGAGGCCAGCAGACTGCCCTGCCCGCCTACGCCGACGATCATAATGCTTGTAGTTTTCATTGCTGCTCTTCCTCCTTACTCGCCGATGGCGTCAAATGCGCAAAGCTGCTTGCAAACGCCGCAGCCCACACACAGGGTGGCATCGATGCGGGCCTTGCCGCCGTGCATGCTGATGGCGGGGCAGCCAAGGCTCATACAGCGCTTGCAGCTCTTGCACTTTTCCGGGTCAATGACCAGCGCAGGCTTGGCCTTGACGGTCTTGAGCAGCACGCAGGGGCGGCGGGAGATGATAACGGAGGGCTCCTTTGCTGCCAGTTCTTCCTTGACAGCGGTCTCGCAGGCCTTCAGGTCGTAGGGATCCACAACACGCACACGGCCGATGCCCAGCGCACGGCAAAGAGCCTCCAGATCCACCTTGGCGGCGGGGTCGCCCTTGATGTTGTAGCCGGTGGTGGGGTTCTGCTGGTGCCCGGTCATGCCGGTGATGGAGTTATCCAGAATGATAACGGTGGAGTTGGTGGCATTGTATGCCACGTTGACCAGACCCGTCATACCGGAATGCATGAAGGTGCTGTCGCCGATCACGGCAACGGTCTTGCCCTCGGCTTCCTCGCCCCGGGCCTTGTTGAAGCCGTGCAGGCCGGAGACGGAAGCGCCCATGCAAAGGGTGGAATCCAGCGCATTCAGCGGCGGCACAGCGCCAAGGGTGTAGCAGCCGATATCGCCCAGAACGGTGATCTTGTTCTTGGCAAGGGTGTAAAACAGGCCGCGGTGGGGGCAGCCGGCGCACATCATGGGCGGACGGCCGGGTACGGCAGAATCGGCAGCGATGCTGGCGGGAGCTTCCAGACCGAAGGCCGCAGCAATGGTCTGCTGGGAGAACTCACCGATGGGGCTGAACAGCTCCTTGCCGGTCACTTCGATGCCAAGGGCGCGTACATAGCTTTCGATGACGGGATCCAGCTCTTCGATCACATAAAGCTTTTCCACCTTGGCGGCGAAATCCCGGATCAGCTTTTCGGGCAGGGGGTTGGGCATACCGATCTTGAGAATGCTGGCCTTCTCCCCCATCACTTCCTTTACATACAGGTAGGAGGTGCCGGAGGTGATGATGCCGATCTTGTTATCCTGCGCCATCTCCACAGTGTTGTAGAGGCAGTTGTTGGCAAGCTCGGCAAGGGCGGCGGTGCGCCCCTCCACCACAGGGTGGCGCTTCTTGGCGTTGCCGGGCATCATAATGTACTTACCGGGGTTCTTCTCGTAGGGCTTTACCTCTACAGCCTCGCGCTCGCCCAGATCCACGATGCTCTGGCTGTGGGCGATGCGGGTGCACATGCGCAGCAGCACGGGAGTATCGTACTTCTCGGACAGTTCAAAGGCACTCTTGGCATAGGCATAGGCCTCGGCGGAGTCGGCAGGCTCCAGCATGGGCACCTTGGCCGCGATGGCATAGTGGCGGCTGTCCTGCTCATTCTGGGAGGAATGCATGGCGGGATCGTCTGCCACGCAGATGACCATACCGCCGTTAACGCCGGTGTAGGACAGGGTGAACAGGGGGTCGGCTGCCACGTTGAGACCCACATGCTTCATGGCGCAGGTGGAGCGCATACCGGCGAGAGAGGCACCGAAGGCCACCTCCATGGCCACCTTCTCGTTAGGGGCCCACTCGGTATGGATATCGTCATTCATGGCGAGAAATTCGGTAATTTCGGTGGAGGGGGTGCCGGGATAGCTGGAAGCCAGACCCAGACCGCCGTGGTAGAGACCCATGGCAACCGCCTGATTGCCGATCATAAGCTTTTTCATGGTGGTATTCCTTTCAGGGGTAGCGGAATGCAGGGCTCTGCACCCGCGGATTTGCTGAATCGTTCAACTGTTCATCATTCAAAGAAGGGAGCCGGGCGCAGCGCACGGGATCCTCTTCCTTGCCTTACGACTTGTTCTGGCTGGCTACCAGACCCTCGCCGCCGTACAGCTTGCGCAGCTTGGGCTTTTCGATCTTGCCGGTGGGGTTTCTCGGCACATCTGCAAAGATGATCTTGCGGGGGCGCTTATAGCGGGGCAGGGTCTTGCAGAACTCGTTGATCTCGTCCTCGGTGCATTCCACATCGGGATGCAGCTGGATGATGGCCGTGGCGATCTCGCCCAGACGGGCATCCGGCAGACCGATGACGGCCACATCCCAGATCTTGGGGTTGCCGGCAAGGAAGTCCTCGATCTGCACCGGGTAGAGGTTTTCGCCGCCGGTGATGATAACATCCTTCTTGCGGTCTACCAGATAGATGAAGCCGTCCTCATCCTGCATAGCCATATCGCCGGTGTAGAGCCAGCCGTCCTTCAGGGTATCGGCAGTGGCGGCGGGATCGTTGTAGTAGCAGGTCATTACACCGGGGCCCTTGAGGATCAGCTCGCCCACATCGCCCTGCTGCACCTCGGTGCCGTCGGGGTTGACGATCTTCGTCTCCCAGCCGTAGCCGGGGATGCCGATGGCACCCACCTTGTGCACGTTTTCCACGCCAAGGTGCACAGCGCCCGGGCCGATGGACTCGCTCAGGCCGTAGTTGGTGTCGTATTCCTGCTCCGGGAAGTATTCCAGCCAGCGGCGGATCAGGCTCTGGGGCACCGGCTGCGCGCCGATGTGCATCAGCCGCCACTGGGACAGGTCGTAGTTCTCGAGTTTCAGCTCGCCGCGATCCAACGCAGCAAGGATATCCTGCGCCCACGGCACCAGCAGCCACACGATGGTGCATTTTTCGTCGCTGGCGGCCTTGAGGATGGTCTCGGGGCGGGTGCCCTTGAGGATGACCGCCTTGGAGCCCGCCAGCAGGCTGCCGAACCAGTGCATCTTGGCACCGGTGTGGTACAGCGGCGGGATGCACAGGAAGCAGTCGCTGCGGCTCTGGCTGTGGTGCGCCTGCTCTACCTTGCAGGCATGCAGCAGGCTGCGGTGCTTGTGCAGGATCGCCTTGGGAAAACCGGTGGTGCCGGAGGAGAAATAGATGGCGGCATCATCGTTTTCGGTAAGGGCGCAGCCGGTAAACACGCCGGAGCACTCGGAGGTAAGATCGTTGTAGTCGTCGGCAAAGGCGGGGCAGCCTGCGCCCAGATAGATGAGCATGCGGTTGCGGCCGATCTTGTCTGCGATGCCTTCCACACGGCCGATGAATTCCGGCCCGAAGATGAGGGCATCGGCCTCTGCCAGATTGAGGCAGTACTCGATCTCGGAGGAGGCATAGCGGAAGTTGAGTGGCACAGCCAGCGCACCGCTTTTGAGAATGCCGAAATAAATGGGCAGCCAGTCGATACAGTTCATCAGCAGGATGGCGACCTTCTTGCCCTTGCCGATGCCGTTCTGGGTAAGCATATTGGCAAGGCGGTTGGCTTTTTCGTTAAACACGCCCCATGTGATCTCCCGACGGTAGTGGCGCACCTTGGGCGTGGGCTCCACCAGCTCGAACTCCTGCCACGTAAGGCGGCGGGTCTCGGGCTGGTCGGGGTTGATCTCCACCAGTGCGGTCTCGTTGGTGTAGAGCGACGCATTGCGCTCCAGCAAATCAATGATCGTCATATGAATTGTCCTTTTCCGTTGTATTTTGTGAAACCATCACAAATATCGGCACTAAGAAACTTTACAACACCGAAACAGGAATGTCAATTTATTATCAGGGAGAAAAACGCTGTATACAAAAGGAAAACAAAGACATGCAGCCCTCCCTTTCCGCCGGGACGTGACATGCGGGCAGAACTGTGATATATTGTTACCACAAAGTGATATGTACGCTTTATATCCGCAACCGTAAGGAGGAAACCCGCCATGAACAAGCCCCTGCGCCTGCTGGCGCTCACCCTGGTCTGTGCCCTTATGCTGAGCCTTGCCCCCGCTGCCCTTGCCGATACTTGCTACGAAAGCCTCAAAAATACCTTCAGCATCGAAGAAAACGGCGACTTCGCCTTTCTGGGCCCCGTTATGCTGTTCAACGACGAGGAGCTTGCCGGCGAAGAAGTGAATGCCGTCTACTTCCATATTTTCTTTACCGAGGGCTATGCAACGCTGGTGGGCCGCAACGCCGAAGGCCAGCCCGAGACCAGCGTATGGATCGAGCCGGATCCCGGTGAATTGCTGCTTGCCTGCATTCAGGTGGCGGCCAGCTACGAGGTGCTCTGCGAAAGCCTGGATGAATGCGAAACGCTGATGCTCATCATGGAGCTGGGCGAAGAAGTGGGCAACATCTTAATTGCCTCTCCCGAGGATGCACAGGCCTTTCTGCTGCTGATCCAGTCCGAGCTGGGCGGTGATGAGATCGTGGCCGTGCCCGTGCCCGAGGAATAAGAAACACAATCGCTCAACTGCACAGGAAAGCCAGACAAACGAAAAATGCAGCCCTGCGGGTTCTTCTCCCGCAGGGCTGCATTTATTGATGTTTTATTCCAGACCACAGTTCCTGCGCCACAGCTCCACCTGCTGCTGCAGGTAGCCATAGCTCAGATCGTAATGGAAGCCGGAAAGACCATCCGGGTTGTAGCTGATGGTCATGGGCAGATAGAGCAGCGCGCTGGCTGCATCGCCCACATAGATCCATTCACCGGGCTGACAGGGCTCGCCCCAGCCCTCCGCCAGCAGGCGGGTACAATCGGTGGACAGGTATACCTCCTGCGTATGCACCTCCACACCGGCGTTCTGGTTCAGATTCAGCACCACGCAGATCATGCTGTCCTGCATGATAATGTTGGCCTGCCCGATCAGGTAGCTGTTGCTGGCGCATACATCCACCGCCATGATCCCCTGCGTGCGCAGGGCTTCCAGATCCAGCATGGTGCCCATGTGCCAGTCCCGCCCCAGCGCCGGGTCGTAGTCGTAGAGATAGGCGCCCCAGGTGCAGGCCCCGTTGTTCTGAAGCCGGGATTGCAGATGCATAAAGGGGATGGCGTACACCGTATCGCCCACATACAGCGTTACCAGATAGGGCACGGTGTAATTGCCCACATAGGGCAGGTACAGGCTGCCGCTGCTGAAGGCTCCGCTCTGGTAGCCGTAATCCTTATCGAACACCAGCAGCTGTGCATCCATCCGCACCAGCGACAGGCGCACCGGCAGGGCGCTGTCCTCGGGCAGCTGCATCACCACCTCCAGCCCCTGCGTCTGTGCCGAAAGGTACTGCTGCACATACGCATCCTGGTTGAGGCGGGTCATATCCAAAGCATCCACATTCATCACAAAGCAGCCGTTTGCCGCCTCCGCCGGAGGTATGCACAGCGCCAGACACAGCAGCGCGCACAGCAGGCAGACACTTTTTTTCATGCTCCATGGTCTCCTTTGCACAGGAAGGCTTACCGCTTCCTGTACCATAATAACGATTTAGTTTAGCATTTCCATGCCATGCTGTAAAGAGTGGCAGCAGCAGCCAAAAACAGCGGGAACCTTTGTTGTGCAAAGCTTTTCGCAGCAGAGAAAAACCCTTGCTCAACAAAAATTCGAAAAACTCGTAACATGTTTGTAATACTATTTACTTTCCGTTCATCTTTTGGTATACTGGAGCAGCTGAAAGAAACACCCATACAGGTTGCAGCAAAAGCGGTATTTTGCAAGGTTTTCCCAATAGAACCGCATTGCTGGCGCAGCCCTTTTCCAGAAACGCAGGAGGTACCGGGCAATGAAATGTTTTCGTCACAATCGCCGATGGTTGGCGCTGCTTACCGCACTGATGATGCTGATCAGCCCTGTGGCGCTGGCAGAGCGCTACAGCACGCTGGAATACGGTGACAGGGGCGATGCGGTGCTGCGGCTCCAGCTGGCGCTGAAGGAGCTGGGCTACGACCCGGACGGCACCGACGGTAAGTATGGCCGTGGTACCGAAAACGCGGTAAAGCTCTACCAGACCGCCAACGATCTGGAGCCGGACGGCAAGGCCGGACACCAGACCCAGAGCAAGATCTTCGACGGGCCCAGCATCGCCGCAGACGGCACGCTGATGACCGTAACGACCACCGGCGCAGGTACCTCCTCCGGCAGCAGCAGCAATGCTTCCAATAACACCGACCTTGATCTGGAGGATCTGGTCGCCAACGCAGACAACAGCTCCAACCCCAACACCATCAAGTTTGGCGACAGCGGCAGACGAGTTACCGAGCTGCAGAGCATGCTCACCCTGCTGGGCTACGATACCAACGGCATCGATGGCCGCTTCGGCACCGGCACCATGCTGGCGCTGGTGCGGTTCCAGAAGGCCAACGGTCTCAACCCCGACGGCCTGTGCGGCGCCAAGACCCTTCAAATGATCCAACAGAAGGCGGCCGAGATGGATGCCGGCAGCACCGGCAATGCTTCCAATAACAACAGCGACGATCTGGATGATCTGGTCGCCAACGCAGGCAACAGCTCCAACCCCAACACCATCAAGTACGGCGACCGGGGCACCCGGGTCACAGAGCTGCAGACCATGCTGACCAAGCTGGGCTACGATACCAACGGTATCGATGGCCGCTTCGGCACCGGCACTCTGCGGGCACTGGTACAGTTCCAGAAGAGCAACGGTCTCTCCCCCGACGGCCTGTGCGGCACCCAGACTATGGCTCTGATCCGGCAGAAATTCGCCGAGCTGGGAACGGGCAATTCCACCGGGAACAGCTCCACCGGGAACAGCTCCACCGGCAGCAGTTCCGGCAACAACAGCACCGGCTCCACCGGCAGCACCACCACCACCGGCGGTGTGCCCTCCGGGCTGAACCGCACCCTGTACCCCGGCTGCAGCGGGCAGGATGTTCTCACCGTGCAGAAGCGCCTCAAGGAGCTGGGCTACTACAACGGCTCGCTGGACGGCGCATACGGCAGCGGCAGCGTTGCCGCCGTGCAGGCCTTCCAGCAGAAGAACGGCCTTACCGCCGATGGTTACGCAGGCCAGCGCACCTTCAAGGTGATGTTCTCCGCCAACGCCATCGCTGCCAATGGCAGCACCACCGGCAATGGCAGCAACAGCACTGACAGCAACAACAGCAGCAACAGTAGCAACAGTAGCAACAACAACAGCAGCAACAACAACAGCAGCAACAACAACAGCAGCAACAACAACAGCAGCAACAGCAGCACCACCTACACCACCCTGAGCTACGGCTCCAGAGGCGAGGCCGTGCGCAAGCTGCAGCAGGCGCTGAAAGAGCTGAACTACAACGTGACCGCCGACGGCGAATACGGCGCTCTGACCCAGATGGCGGTCAACGCCTTCCAGCAGTGCAACGGCATGGTGCCCACCGGCACAGCCGACCCCACCACGCAGGCGCTGCTCTACAGCGGCAAAGCCAAGCCCTACGATGCCAGCATCGCAGGCTCCGACAGCGAGCTGCCCGAAGGCACCGGCTCCGCCACAGGCCCCAGCACCAGCAGTGTGAAGCTGCTGCACTGGTTCCGGGAGATCAAGCCCACGGTGCGCAGCGGACAGACCGTCAAGGTCTTTGACCCTGCCACCAACCTGCAGTGGACGCTGCGCTTCTACAGTCTGGGCCGCCACGCAGACAGCGAGCCCCTTACCGAGACCGATACCAAGATCATGTTCAAGGCCTTCGGCAACAAGAACACTTGGACGCCCAAGCCCGTGTACGTGCAGCTGCCCAGCGGCGTATGGACGCTGGCCACCATGCACAACGTGCCTCACCTGTCCGGTTCCATCCAGAACAACGGCTTTGACGGCCACCTGTGCGTACACTTCCTCCGGGATATGGACGAGTGCTCCAAGAACGACCCCAAGTACGGCGTGCAGAACCAGCAGGCCATTCGTAAAAAGTGGAAAGAGATGACCGGTCAGGTAGTGGAGTGATCCGCCGCAGATGACCGCAATAACAGCAAGGAGCCTCCCGCGCCATGCGGGAGGCTCCTCTTGTTTTCCGTTTTGCTTGGGAGGCTGGTTCTTACTTGGCGTGGTAGCTGGCGCACAGGCTCTCGTCGCAGCTGCCGCTCTGGCACTGGCTGCGGGGCTTTACCTGAATGCTCTCCAGCTGGCACAGGCCGCTCTGACCATGGTGGCGGCAGCTCTCCACGGAGCAGTGGATGCATTGGTTGTGATTCTGGAAGGACATCGCTTTCCACCTCCTTTTCGGTGATGAAAGCAGTATGCCCCCAAACGGCAGAGATCATACCGTCAATGCCTGCAGTCAGCCCAGAATGCTTTCGATGGCCTCAAGCTCCTCCGCCGTAAAAGCAGGACCCTTGAGAGCTTCCACATTCTCCACGATCTGCTGGGGACGGCTGGCGCCGATCAGCGCAGAGGTGACAACCTCATCCCGCAGCACCCACTGCAACGCCATCTGCGCCAGCTTCTGCCCGCGGGCCTTGGCAATATCGTTCAGCTTGGCGATGACCGCCAGCTTCTCCTCGGTGATGGAGGAGGGCTTCAGATAGCGGGGATCCTGCGCAGCGCGGGAGTCTGCGGGGATGCCGCCCAGATACTTGCCGGTGAGCAGACCGTTCTGCAGCGGCGCAAAGCAGATGCAGCCGGTGCCGGTCTGCCGCAGCACATCGCAGAGGCTGCCCACGCCCTCCATGGGCTTCTCGATCCAGCGGTTGAGCATGGAATAGCTGGGCTGATGGATGAGCAGCCGGGAACCCAGTGCACCCAGCGCCTTTACAGCCGCCTCGGTCTGCTGGGCGTTGTAGTTGGAGATACCCACATACAGCGCCTTGCCGCTGCGCAGGATCTGCTCCAGCGCACCCATGGTCTCCTCGATGGGGGTCTCCGGGTCGGGGCGGTGGTGGTAAAAGATATCCACATAGTCCACATTCATGCGCTTGAGGGACTGGTCAAGGCTGGCGATCAGGTACTTGCGGGAGCCGAAATCGCCATAGGGGCCGGGCCACATATCATAGCCCGCCTTGGTAGAGATGGTCAGCTCATCCCGGTAGGGCTTCCAGTCCCGGAGCATGTGCATGCCGAAGTTGCGCTCCGCCTCGCCGTAGGGCGGGCCGTAGTTGTTGGCAAGATCGAAATGGGTGATACCGTTGTCGAAGGCCGTGCGCAGCAAGCTCTGCTGCACGCCGAAGGGAGTAATGTCGCCAAAATTGTGCCACAGGCCCAGAGAGATGGCGGGCAGCTTGAGGCCGCTCCTGCCACAGCGGCGGTAGAGCATGCTGCTGTAACGGTTTTCGTTGGCAATGTAGGTCATGTCCGATTTTTCCTCCTTCTATGCACGGGGTGGGTGTATGGTTCAAACGTCTTATGCCGTTTTGCCGATGTTGCTACCTGCATGGTAGCACAGAACAAAGCTCCCTCTCCTCACAGAAAAAACCCGATCCTGCCCAAAAATGACCATTAACCGCCTTTCCGGCAGGGAAGCCCGGAGGGGGAGTCGAAAACGAGAAAAACAAACAAACGTTGCAACCAAATATTCCCGCGCACCTGCGCAGAAGGCGGACGGATATTGATGAATATGAATATGGAGAAATACACGGCATTGATGGCAAAGGCTGCCCAATGGATCAACGCACACCGCAAAGAAATGATCCAGGAGCTGCAATCGTGGGCCAGCTTTCCTTCGGTGAGCCGTGAGGATCTGGGTGCACCCGGCATGCCCTTCGGAGCAGACTGCCTGCAAATGCTGAACCATGCCATGGCCCGGGGCAGGCACTACGGCTTCGAGGCTGTCAATCATCAGGGCTATGCTGCCTCCCTGTGCATGGGTGATGCGGACAACAGCATCGGCATCATCGCTCATCTGGATGTGGTGCCCGTCAGCGAGGGCTGGGTCTACCCGCCCTACGGCGCTTCCTATCTGCCCGACAGGGATGTGCTCATCGGCCGGGGCGTGGATGACAACAAGGGCTCTGCCATTGTAGGCCTGTTTGCCATGCGCTGCCTGCGGGAGCTGGGCTACCCCCTGCGCCACGGGCTGCGGCTGCTCTGCGGCCTCAGCGAAGAGACCGGCATGCAGGATATGCAGCACCTTCTGGACAGCGGCATGGCCTTCCCCAAGGTATCGCTGGTGCCGGATGCGGGCTTTCCCGTCAACTACGGGCAGAAGGGCAGCATGGATGCAGAGCTGCATTTTCCCTGCGTGGGCGAGCTGGTAGCCTTTGAGGCCGGTACCGTGCGCAATGTGATCCCCGACCGGGCGGAGTGCGTGCTGGCACTGCCGCCTAAAAAGGTGGCGGATGCGGTGATGGAGCTGGCCCGTTCCCTTGCCTCCTCCATCAATATCGAGGCCTGCGGGGAGGGCACCCGCATCACCGCCCACGGCAGGGCGGGGCATGCCGCATTCCCCAAGGGTGCGGACAACGCCATTGCCCGGCTTACGGCAGTGCTGGCTGCCTCCGGGCTGCTGACCGGCTCCTGCGCCCACGCCATCCGGCAGGCGGCAGAGCTGACCGCCGATCCCTGGGGGCAGAGCGAGGGCGTTGCCTGCAAGGACGATATCTCCGGCGAACTGACGCTGGTCTACGGCGTGGCGCACCTGCAGAACGGCGTGCTCACCCTGAGCGCCGACTGCCGCTATCCCATCCGCACCGATGGCGAGGGGCTGGAAAACGCCCTGCTCAGCCACTGGCAGCAGCGGGGCGCATCCATATCCGGCTTCAGCCACAGCCGCCCCTTCTACATCCCCGTGGACGATCCCCGGGTACAGGTGCTGCAAGCCGTCTACAAGGCCGCCACCGGGCGGGAGGACGAGCCCTACACCATGGGCGGCGGCACCTACTCCCGGGTGGTGCCGGATGCCATCTCCTTCGGCCCCGGCATGCCCGGCACCGAAAACGACTGGTCGGATATCCTGCCGCCCGGTCACGGGCACGCCCATGGGCGGGACGAGGTGCTGCCCATCAGCAAAATGACCGAGTGCTGCCGCATCTATGTGGGCGCTCTGGCAGCGCTGGACGATACCATCGACTGAGGGAGGGATCTGCCGTGAAACGTATTGAGGAGCTGGATCAGAACTTCCGTCTGGAGGGTGTGATCCCCTCCGGCTATACCCTGCACGATCCGCAGGAGGAGCCTTTCCGGATCTTCGGCCTTGTGCCCAACCGGGAGCGCAGCTGGTGCCGCCTGCCCCTTTCTCTGCTGCCCCAATGCAGCGAGGGTGTGCAGAACCTTTCCGGGCACCTGGCGGGCGGCGTGGTGCGCTTCACCACCGATTCGCCCGGGCTGGGGCTGGTGTGGCGGCTGAAGGGAAAGGGCGTTATGCCCCACTTTACCGCCTGCGGCCAGAGCGGCATGGAGCTTTTTGAAGAGTGGGACGGCGGCACAAGACAGGTGCGCAACTTTATGCCGGCGCTGGATCAGGGCTGCGGCTGCCTGCTCAGCCAGACCAGCTGGTGCGAACTGCCCGGCGGGCTGCGCAGCTATGCGCTCTGCCTGCCGCTGTACAACGGTCTGGAGGAACTGTACATCGCCCTTGCGCCCGGCTCCCGGCTGCTGCCCGGGCGCGTGCCCGGGCTGGCAAAGCCCATCCTGTTCTACGGCTCCTCCATCACGCAGGGAGGCTGTGCCACCAAGTGCGGCTCCTGCTACACCCATCTGGTGTGCCGCAGGCTGGATGCAGCACACATCAATCTGGGCTTTGCAGGCAATGCCAAGGGCGAAAATGTGCTTGCCGAATACATCGGCGGGCTGGAGCTGAGCGCCTTTGTGATGGACTACGACCACAACGCCCCGGATGCGGAGCATCTGTCAAAGACCCATGAGCCTTTCTTCCGCACCGTGCGCAGCATGCAGCCGGAGCTGCCCATCCTGCTCATTTCCAAACCGGATTACGACAAGAACCCTGCCATGGCGCAAAAGCGGCGCGCGGTGATCCGGCGCACCTACGAAAATGCGCTGGCCGCCGGAGACCGCCATGTGTGGATGCTGGACGGCGAGACCCTCTTCGGCACCACCGACCGGGAACTGTGCACCGTGGACGGTACCCACCCCAACGATCTGGGCTTTCTGCGCATGGCGGATGCCATCACGCCGGTGCTACGGCAGATGCTGGCCCTGCCCTGACTGTTCCCCCCCAACTGACGCACCCATCCACTGAAAGGAGATATGGATATGCAACTTTCGATCCTCCGTTCCTGCAAAGAAGGGCTGTGCCTCGAATGGAGCGCCGTGGACGGCGCTGCCGCCTATACGCTGTACTGGTCGGACCGGGAGACCGATCCCGCCAACTACAAGGCCATCCCCGCTGCCGACACCCGGCTGGATTTTCCCCGCACGCCCGACCGTCCCTACCGTTTCTACGCCGCCGCCCTCCGGGAGGACGGCACCCTGCTCGAAAAGAGCAGCATCGTCACCGCCGCCCCCACCATCACCCCTGCCCCCAGGCTGGAGCAGCTGGATCGCGGTCTGGTGGCGGTCAAGACCGCACAGGGTGTTTTTCTCAGCTGGCGGCTTCTGCGCAGCGAAGTGACCGCCGCCACCAAACAGCGCATCATCGGTTCGTCGTTTACCGTATACCGCAACCATCAGCCGGTGGCGACCGTGGAGCGCAGCACCAACTGGCTGGATGAGCAAGGCAGCGCAGGCGATACCTATGCCGTGGCAGCCGACGGCTTTGCCCCCTGCCAGCCCGTCTCCGTATGGGAGAAGGGCTATTACGACCTGCCCCTCCAAAAGCCCGAAGGCGGCGTGACCCCTGCCGGGCAGAGCTTCGAATACACCGCCAACGATATGTCCGTGGGCGATGTGGACGGCGACGGCGTGTACGAATACATCGTCAAGTGGGATCCCACCAACAGTCAGGATGTATCCATCAAAGGCTACACCGGACGCTGCATCATCGACTGCTACAAGCTGGACGGCCAGCTGCTGTGGCGGCTGGATATGGGCCCCAACATCCGTGCCGGTGCCCACTACACCCAGTTTATGGTGTACGATTTCAACGGCGACGGCAAAGCCGAAATGTCGGTAAAGACCGCCCCCGGCACCCGCATGACCCGCTTTGCGCCGGATGGCAGCGTACTGGACAGCTTCTGTGTGACCATGCCCGCAGAGGATATTGCCAAGGGCTACAGCCATCAGGACAACTATGTTTGCTCCGGTGGGGACTACCGCCGCCATGTGGCGGAAATGTTCCTTGGCTGGCACGCACACCCGGAGGTGGTGCGTGGGCAGTGGCCCGCCACGCTGGAGGAATGCTTCGGCATTGAGCAGCGTTACCAATACCCGCTTACCCGGCAGGATGCGGATGCGCTGGCGGAATACTTCATTACCGAATACGCCCCTTCCCGCAGCCCCCGCAACCAGCTGGAGGCCTTTGAGGGCTTCATCTATGAGGGCCCCGAATACCTGACCCTGTTTGGCGGCGACGGCTCCGAGCTGGAGACCATCCCCTTCCCCTTCCCCCGCATCGACGACGGCCTTCTGTGGGGCGACTATGCATGGAACCGGATCGAGCCCTGCAACCGCGTGGATCGCTTCCTGTCCGGCGTAGCCTATCTGGACGGCGTGCGCCCCTCGCTGATCGTGTGCCGGGGCTACTACACCCGCAGTTGCATCGCTGCCTACGATATTCTGGGCGGCACGCACAAGCTGCGCTGGTCTGTGGACAGCGGCTTCCTGCCCATGCAGAACCCCTTCAAAGTGATGCCCGGCGATGCGCAGGACGGCACCGATCCCGTCTACGGCAAGCTGGCACGGCAGGGCAACCACAGCCTTTCCTGCGCCGATGTGGACGGGGACGGCTGCATGGAGATCATCTACGGTGCAGCCTGCATCGACCACGACGGTTCTCTGCTCTACAGCTCCACCGGGATTCTGCCCGACGGCCGGGAGGCCAAGCTGGGCCACGGCGACTCCATGCACGTGGCGGATATCGACCCGGATGTGCCGGGGCTTGAGGTCTTCAACGTGTTCGAGGAAGGCCGCCATGCGCCCTACGGCTTTGCCCTGCGGGATGCAGAAACGGGCAAGGTGCGCTTTGGTGAGTATCACGAGGGCGACCTGGGCCGCTGCATGATCGGCAAGGTGCTGCCGGAGGTGCGGGGTCTGCAGGTCTGGTCCAAGGGCATGTATGACTGCAAGGGCAACAGGCTGGATGCGCCCGAGCCCTCCACCAATGCCCGCATCTACTGGATGGGCGACCTGACCACGCAGGTGACAGATACCCCCGACTACCTGCACAGCCACAAGACCGGGCGGGTCTGCGACCTGCGCCGGGGCGTGGTGCTGGAGCCGGAGGGCACCCTTACCAACAACGGAACCAAGGGCAACCCCTGCCTGATCGGCGATATCTTCGGCGACTTCCGGGAGGAGCTGCTGCTCCGCACCGAGGACAGCACCGCCATCCGCATCTACACCTCCACCGATCCCAGCCCCCACAAGCTGCCCACCATGATGCACGATCCCCAGTACCGCTGCGGCATCGCATGGCAGAACAACTGCTACAACCAGCCCGTGTACCCGTCCTACTACTATGCGCCGGATATGGACTTCCGGCAGGTATACCCCTGGCTGCCCGAAAAGGAGGATGAATGACCATGTTCCGTCTCCCTGTGATCTACACCTGTTTCCCCGGCGGCAAACACAAGGTGCTTACCATGAGCTACGATGACGGACGGCAGGAGGACTACCGTCTGGTGGAGCTGTTCAACAAGCACGGCATCAAGGGCACCTTCAACCTGAACGCAGGCATCGACTGGGATGACAAACGCATCCCGCTAAACGAATACAGGACGGTTTATGAGGGGCATGAGGTAGCCTGCCACACCTATACCCACCCCACCATCGCCCGCTGCCCGCTGGAGCAGGTAGCCCAGCAGATCCTTGCCGACCGGCGCGGGCTGGAGGATCTGATCGGCCGCCCGGTACGGGGGCTGGCCTATCCCAACGGCTCCTATTCCAAGGACATCATCGCCATGCTG
Source organism: Candidatus Limiplasma sp. (assembly GCA_045540635.1). GTDB lineage: Bacteria > Bacillota > Clostridia > Christensenellales > Aristaeellaceae > Limiplasma. The sequence goes on along the minus strand of JAZQHO010000135.1, from coordinate 668 downwards.
CCCTCGCTGGGCATCCGCCACGCCAGAGTGGTGCCCACCACCGGGCATTTCGGCATGCCGGACAACTTTCTGGAGTGGGCGGGCACCTGCCACCACAACGGCCAACTAATGGAGAAGGGCAAGGCCTTTGCCGAGCTGTTCAAGACCCAGTACCTGTACATGATGTATGTATGGGGCCACAGCTACGAGTTTACCGACCGGGACAACTGGCACGTGATGGAGGAGTTCTGCGATTTCATCGGCGGACGGGATGACATCTGGTACGCCACCAACATCGAGATCGTGGACTACATGGAGGATGCCGCACGGCTCCAATACACCGCTGCGGGGGATCAGGTATACAACCCCAATGCCCAGAGCGTATGGATCCAGGTGGAGCTTCCGGGCGTGGGCAGAAAGATCCACGAGATTCCCGGCGGGCAGAGCGTGAAGCTGTTTTGATATGTGTGACCGGAGGGCGGAAGCGCCCTCCGGTTTTTTGTGGGAAGGAAATCGTGCAGGTTGGCTTTCGGCGGCATCCTCAGTCAGCTTCGCTGCCCAGTTCCCTCAAAAGAGGGAGCCTGCATCGTTGAGCATTTCCCGGCTGACGAGTCTTACCTAAGTTGGGTGGTTCGTTCCCCCCAATATACCACCCATCCCCCGCCCAGCGGGGCCCGCAACGCAGCAGG
>JAZQHO010000134.1:0-4588 GCA_045540635.1 Candidatus Limiplasma sp. | reverse complement strand
ATCATGGGGTTGAACTCGTGCAGGGAGGAGATGACGGCCTTGATCTGCTCAACGGTCTTGCCCTGAGCGTTAGCCAGCAGAGCGATATCCTCCTCGGTGGTGGGCACGAACTCATGCAGCGGGGGATCCAGGAAGCGGATGCAAACGGGCATGCCTTCCAGAGCCTCGTAGAGCTTCTCGAAGTCGGACTGCTGGTAGGGCAGGATCTTGTTCAGAGCAGCTTCGCGCTCTTCAACGGTATCAGCGCAGATCATCTCGCGGAAAGCAGCGATACGATCGGCCTCGAAGAACATATGCTCGGTACGGCACAGACCGATGCCCTCAGCGCCCAGCTCGCGAGCCTTCTTGGCGTCGGTGGGGGTGTCGGCATTGGTGCGGACCTTCAGGGTGCGGAACTTGTCAGCCCAGCCCATGATGGTGCCGAAGTTGCCGGAGATCTCAGCGTCCACGGTGGGGATGATGCCATCGTAGATGTTACCGGTGGAACCGTCGATGGAGATGTAATCGCCCTCAACGTAGGTCTTGCCGGCCAGAGTGAACTTCTTGTTCTCCTCGTCCATAGCGATCTCGCCGCAGCCGGAAACGCAGCACTTACCCATGCCGCGGGCAACAACAGCAGCGTGAGAGGTCATACCGCCGCGGACGGTCAGGATGCCCTGAGCGGCCTTCATGCCGGTGATGTCCTCGGGAGAGGTCTCCAGACGAACCAGGATAACCTTCTTGCCTTCGTTCTTCCAAGCCTCGGCATCCTCAGCAGAGAACACGACCTGGCCGCAGGCAGCACCGGGGGAAGCGCCCAGACCACGGCCAACGGGGGCGGCAGCCTTCAGAGCCTTCACGTCGAACTGGGGGTGCAGCAGGGTGTCCAGGTTGCGGGGATCGATCATGGCAACGGCTTCAGCTTCGGTCTTGTGGCCTTCGGCTACCAGATCAACAGCGATCTGCAGAGCGGCCTGAGCGGTACGCTTGCCGTTACGGGTCTGCAGCATGAAGAGCTTGCCGTGCTCAACGGTGAACTCCATATCCTGCATGTCGTGGTAGTGGTTCTCCAGGATGGAGCACACTTCTACGAACTGGTTGAAAGCCTCGGGGAACTTCTCAGCCATCTGAGCGATGGGCATGGGAGTACGCACGCCGGCAACAACGTCTTCGCCCTGAGCGTTGGTCAGGAACTCGCCCATCAGCTTCTTCTCGCCGGCGGCGGGGTCGCGGGTGAAAGCAACACCGGTGCCGCAGTCATCGCCCATGTTACCAAAGGCCATGGCCTGTACGTTAACGGCAGTACCCCAGCTGTAGGGGATGTCGTTGTCGCGGCGGTACACGTTGGCGCGGGGGTTGTCCCAGGAACGGAAAACGGCCTTCACGGCGCCCATCAGCTGTTCCTTGGGGTCGGAGGGGAAATCGGTGCCCAGCTTGGCCTTGTACTCGGCCTTGAACTGGCCGGCCAGAACCTTCAGGTCCTCGGCAGTCAGTTCCACGTCCAGCTTAACACCCTTTTCTTCCTTCATCTTGTCGATGAGCTCTTCGAAGTACTTCTTGCCGACTTCCATAACAACGTCGGAGTACATCTGGATGAAGCGGCGATAGCAGTCGTAGGCCCAGCGGGCGTTGCCGGACTTCTCGGCCATAACCTCGACAACTTCCTCGTTCAGGCCCAGGTTCAGGATGGTATCCATCATGCCGGGCATGGAAGCGCGGGCACCGGAACGAACGGAGACCAGCAGGGGGTTCTCCTTGTCACCGAACTTCTTGCCGGTGATCTCTTCCAGCTTGGTAACATACTCCATGATCTCGGCCTGGATGTCGGCGTTGATCATGCGACCATCTTCGTAATACTTGGTGCAGGCTTCGGTGGTAACGGTAAAGCCCTGGGGAACCGGCAGACCGATGTTGGTCATTTCGGCCAGGTTGGCGCCCTTACCGCCCAGCAGTTCACGCATGGTGCCGTTGCCTTCAGTGAACAGATAGACATACTTGTTCATTGGGGGTTGCCTCCTTTACTGATTGAGGACGATTCACTGGCGGAACCTCGTCCCCAATGCTCATCCTATCTCAACTCAAAGATTATACCTTTTCCATTGTAAAATTTCAATACGCAAAATCCTCGCTTTTCGGTCAAATATCTGTAATGATGAATGCGCTTACATTTGCTGTTTTGAGATGGTGCAAGCGTTTGTGCATCTGCTTTTTTCCAATGCGCGCAGCTTTTCTCCGCTGTTCTTAAAACACTTACATTTTCCTTCTGCCCATTTGCGTCCGCCACGGCATGCTTGACGGCGCATTTGGGGCAATATATAATGAAACCGAACACAAAGGGGGCGCTTTTCTTGTCCATCCCTTATTCGAGAACCATTATCGGGAGCATACCGTGGTACAGCGCACTGATCGTGCTGGGTGTGATGTGCGCCGTTTTTCTGGCAGAAAAAGAGGAGAAGCGGCTTGGCCTCCCGCGCGATACCACGCTGGATCTGGCCATGGTAGTGGTGCCTATGGGCATTGTGGGTGCAAGGCTCTATTATGTATTGATGAGCTGGGAAACCTTTGCTCATGATCCCATCTCCATCCTGTATATCTGGGAGGGCGGCATCGCCATCTACGGCGCTGTGCTGGGCGGTCTGCTGGGGGCATGGCTGTTTGCAAGGCGCAGAAAGCTCAGTTTCCTTACCCTTGCGGATATCCTTGTGCCCGGTTTGCTGCTGGCGCAGGCCATCGGGCGCTGGGGCAACTACTTCAACATGGAAGCCTACGGGCCGGTGATCACCGACGATAGATACCGGTTTTTCCCGCTGGGGGTGCAGATCCCTGCACCGGGCGGCTGGGAGTGGCACATGGCTACGTTTTTCTACGAATCCGTGTGGAATCTCTGCGGCTTTGCCGCCCTGTGGCTCCTGCGCAAGAAACAGCGCAGGCCGGGCAATATGCTGTGCTGGTATATGCTCATCTACGGCAGCGGGCGGTTCGTGATCGAGCAGCTCCGGCAGGACAGCCTCTACATCGGTGCCCTCAGGGCTTCTCAGTACCTGAGCCTGCTGCTGTGCGCCGCCTCCGCCTGCGCGCTGCTGTGGCGCGCCTGCAGGCAGGAGCGTGCCGGAACCCTCCGCCGCACCTTTCCCGCCTGTGGGCTGGCAGCTGCGGCGGTGCTGGCACGCTGGTTCTTTGCGGGGCATTGGCTGCCCTATCTGCTGCTTTCCGCAGCGGCAGCGGGCTGTGCTCTGTGGCTGGCTTTCACCGGGAAATGCCCACAACGGGTTTGCCTGCTGCTGTCCCTGCTCCCACTGGATATGCTTTGCCTGATCGCTGCCTGTGCCCACCCTGCCGACAGTATGCTCCTGCTGCTGCATCAGCTGGTGTGCGGCGCAGCGCTCCCCCTGCTGGTCTGGTGGTTGATCCGGACCGTTCAAATCGACAGTACTGCAAAAGAGGAGAATGGATCATGCCCGTCGGAAAGCTGAAAAATTCCCTGTACGATCTGGCGCTGCCTGTACTGGGCCGCCCCTGCGGCTGGCGAAAGGCGCAGAGCAGCAGCGGGAGCGAAGTGCCCGCCGTTACCAAGGTGCTCAGGGCGAACCGCGTGGTGGGCACCACCATTCAGTGTTTCCAAGGCGGCAGGCTCACCGAGTACATCACCGCCGGGTATGCCGCAGTGGAGGGGCAAAAGCGCCCCGCCGCAGCCGATACCATCTACCGCACCGCCTCCATTGCCAAAATGGCAACGGCGCTGCTGGTGTTCCGTCTGCAAAGCATGGGCGCTTTGGATGTGCGGGAGGACATCTCTGATTTTCTGGGCGAGAAGGTGGAAAACCCGCACCATCCGGGTTCGCCCATCACGCTGGGTATGCTGCTGAATCATACCTCCTCCATCGTGGATTCTCCGGCTTACTACGCCTCCTTCAGCGAGCCCGCCGACCTTTCGCAGCTTTTGAAGGATCCAGCCTCCTACAGCCCGGATCCGCCGGGAATGTTCTTCCGCTACAGCAATCTGGCGGCCGGCATGGTTGGCTGCCTGCTGGAAAAGCGTTTTGATATGTGTTTTGAGAAGCTGATCGGCAAGGAACTGTTTTCGCCCCTCGGCATACAGGCCAGCTTCGATATTACCACCCTTCCGGCGGATAAGCTGGCAGACAGCTGCCGTGTGCTGCCCGGAGAGCTCGCCTTCTCTGCCCGCAAAAGGCTGGAGAAGGCGCAGCCGCTCACAGCGCCCGATCCTCAGCGACACTACCTGCTGGCCTCCGGCAACCTGTACTTGACCGCCGAAATGCTGGCAAGGCTCGCCTTGGTGTGCTGCGGCAGCCATCCCGGCTTTATCGATGAAAAAGGACTCCGGCAGATGCGCACCCCCACCGCCAGCTGGCCCCGGCAGGAGATCTGCATGCGGCACGGCATGGGGCTTCTCAAGCTGGAGGATGCCAAGGTGCATCCCAATGCGCTGTGGGGGCATCAGGGCTTTGCCTACGGCGCAGTCAACGGCGTGTTCTTCGATGAAGAGGGCAATGGCTTTGCGGCCCCCAACAGCGGTGCGGGGGAGAGACGCTTCGGCCATCTGGCTGCCGTCAACCGCAGCCTGATTACTGCGCTGCTGCCAAAGGAG
>JAZQHO010000133.1:0-18522 GCA_045540635.1 Candidatus Limiplasma sp. | reverse complement strand
GATGGATGTGGAGTAAGGGAGATAGGCGGTTGACGAGCTTCGCCCACCTTGGGCAAGACAGAATGCTTTGGCTGCCCCTGCACCCCGGTTAAGGGATTTCATCCCTTAAGAATCCCGGTACTGTGCCCATTGCATGGGCACAGGGAGGAACAAGTGTGAATATGGAAAGCCGCATGGTGCGTGAAGCGCCATGCGGCTTTTTGTGTGGGGGCGGGGGGTGCGGGTATAAGTGGAGTGGGCGTATAGCCTTGCGGCGTGCGGGTTGGTGCCGGGGGTGCAGCCAACTGCGAAGGCTCCTTCTTCAGAGGGAGCCTGCAGGGGTGGGCATTTTCCGGCTGGCGAGCCTTAGCTAAGCGGCAATTTCTCGCTTGCCGATACTGGCAGCCCACCACCGCCCAGCGGGGCCCGCAACGCAGCAGTAGGTGGGTGTTGCCCGAGGGGGCGAGCTTTACCCGAGTTGGGTGGTTCGTTCCCCCCAATATAACAGCCCACCGCCGCCCAGCGGGGCCCGCAACGCAGCAGGGGGATGCCCGCCGACCGACCGTAAAGGGCGGGCGAGCGGGCATCCCCCTGTGAGGACGGGCCCTCAAGCAAGCGGCGTGGGGAAGGGTAGGGCCCCTTCCCCTTTAAGCCGCGACTTCTATTGTCCACAACCTGCGCGAACGCCCATCCGGCGGGGCAAGCGGGGCGGCGCAAAGCGCAGCATCCGCAGGCCCCCGCCGCATGGGCGGACGTGCTTATTCGTAGATAACAGTCAGGTTAGCCAGACCGGCGCCGGTGATGGCGTCAGCTTCCAGCACGGTGTTATCGATCACGAGAGTGCCTTCAACGATGGAAGCCAGCAGAGCTTCGTACTCGGCAACGGTCCACTTCTCCAGGGACCAGGTGTCGGTGGGCAGACCAACAGCATTGTCGGTAGCGCCCAGGTTGTTGGCAACATCACCGATGGTATCCCACTCGCCGGCGTAGAACTTGGCGATGGCCCACTCGGTGGCGGAAACCAGACCCTTGAGAGCGGAGGTCACAACGGTCTCGGATTCGTAGCTCTGGTCAACGTCAACGCCGATAACGAACAGGTCGTTGGCGGAAGCAGCGGAAACGATGGAGGAGAACATGGAGCCGCCGCAAGCGAAGATCACTTCGGTGCCGTTCTCGTACCAGCCCTTAGCCATGGCTTCCAGCTCGGGGGAAGCGCTGAAGGAAGCGCCGTACTGCCAGGAGTACTTCAGCTCAACGTTCACGCCCAGCTCGGCAGCAGCAGCGTTGGCGCCCTGCGCGAAGCCGTAGCCGTAACGGCAGCAAGCGGGGTTGGTGCCGCCGCCGCCACCCATGAAGCCCAGCTTGGTGAAGCCTTCCTTCACGATGGCATAGCCGGCCAGATAGCCGCTCTGCTCTTCCATGAAGGCGATGGGGGCAACATTGGCCAGACCCATGGGCCAACCATCGATGAACACGAACTTAACATCGGTGTATTCCTTGGCGGCCTTCTCCAGAGCAGCAGCCTGCATGAAGCCGGCGCACACAACAACCTTGGCACCGCCTTCGCAGGCAGCCTTCATGGCGTCGTAGCGGTCGTCGTCGGTAGCCTGATCGCCGTTGGCGGGCTGGTAGTACTTGTAGGTGAGGTTGTTGGCGGCGGCGTAAGCCTTAACGCCGTTCCAGGTGCCCTGGTTGAAGGACTTGTCCTTCAGCTGACCAACGTCGGTAACAAAAGCGAGTTCGAAGATGCCGTTGACGGCTTCGCACTCGTCGGGAATGGTCTCAGGATCCACAGCAGCTTCGGCGAAGCTGGCGGTGCAGGCGAAAACCATTACCAGAGCCAGAAGAGTAGCAAGAAACTTCTTCATAATGGATGTTTCCTCCTTTTTGATTGTCCTCTGCCCCGCTGATGGGGGTTCGGTGGTAGAAATAGTATAGCACCAAAACGGCCACCATTCAAGAAGGCGGGAGAGAAAATGCAAAATTGTTGCTACTGCGCCATGGTTTTGTCACATTCTGCGGCAAGCCGCCTGCGTTGACAGCCCTGCCCCGCTGTGCTACCCTTGGGGCATAGCCATTGTACGGAGACACAGAAGGGAGTGGATCCCATGGAGAAAACCTGTACCCGCTGCGGACGGAGCATCCCGCAGGCAGAGGCGGCGTACTGCCCCTTCTGCGGCGCCCCGCTGGCAGCCCCGGCGGCAGCGCTGCCCCAAGGCGCAGAGGCGCTGCTGGCAAAGGCCGCGCGCCAGCAAAACAACAAAAAGAAGCTGCAGCTGCTCCGGGAAGCCCGGGAGCAGTACCCGGACTGCCTGCCGGTGGAGGAAGAGTGGCTGTTCCAGCAGAAGCTGCCCACCAACGCCCGGGATGCGCTGGATTTCTCCCGCATCAAGTGCCATCTGCTCCATCTGTACCTGACGCCGGAGGCCTTTACCCCCGAGGAGGCCGCCGCCATGCGTTTTGAGCTGTTTGAGGATCCCCAGCTGCTGCGCTGCCTGCGCCTTGCCGCCGATGAGCAGAGCTGGCTGGCAAAGTATCTGCTGCGGCTCAGCCGGGAGTTTATTCAGGTATTCCTGATGGGCTCCAGTGAGTACATGCCCCGGCTGATGGGCTTCCGGCTGGAGCGGGATGCGGCACGGGCGCTGGCAAAGCCCGCCGCGCAGATGCTGCGCGCCATGGCTGCGGACGAGGCGCTGCCCCAGCCCCGGCGGGCTCTTTTGCAGACTGCCTTTGAGCAGGCCTTCTCGGCGGAGTGCGGCGGCAGCATGCACTGGCTCAGGCAGGCGCTGGAGGCATAAAAGCCGCAGCCGAAAGCAAAACACCCCTGCGGGTGGACGGATCCACGCATCCGCCCCGCAGGGGTGTTTTTCGGTTTCCGTCAGTGCTGCTCCGGTGCAGCGCCGCCGTAGACCCGGCTTTCCACATAAGCCATCATCCGGTTGTTGATGCTGCCCCAGAAAGCCATGCCCAGCAGCATCACACCGGCTGCAAGGAGCGGTCTCAGGCCACCGGTCACGGCAGGGTGCAGCAGCACCGCCGCCAGCAGCCCCAGCCATACCGCAGCGTACAGCACCATTCGCCAGACATGCTCCCGGAGCCACTTGCGCTTACGGTAGCGGATCTGCTCCGTGGTGGAAAATGGGCTGCGCACCGCATGCGCCAGCACCTGATTGGCGGTCTGGCGCATCTGGCTGTCGCTGAGGTGCTGCCCCAGCAGCAGTTCGTTGACCGTGACCCCGAACAGCTCCGACAAAAGCAGGCAGGTATCCAGATCGGGCATATAGTTGCCGCACTCCCACCGGGAGACGGTCTTGTTGGTAACACCCAGCTTCTCGCCAAGCTGCATCTGGGTAAGTCCAGCCTGCTTGCGCAGCTGTGCGATAAAGGCTCCGGTTTTTTGCTGATCCATACGGTCGATCCCCTCCTATGGGTGCAAGCATACCACATGGGGACGGAAATGTATTCCCCACAGATGGCGAATGGGCTGAGAACCTTGCATTTCCGGCACTGCCGGTATACTGCGGTCGAAAAAAACAGAGGAGCCGCCGCAGCCTGCGGCAGCCCCTCCGGTCGTCTGCTCCCGATCAGCCCTCAAAGCCCACCAGCAGCGCGCCCTCCTCGGCGTAGTAGCTGCACAGGCCCAGATTCTGACGGATGGTCAGCTTTACGTTCTCGTACTTTTCGCGGAGCATGGCGGCAAACTTCTCGGCCATCTCCGGGTTGTAGGTGTGGGACAGATGCACCGGGCCGCCACGGAAGCCCAGCTTCTCCATGGTCTGGAGCAGCTGCGCCATGGCGCGCTTCTCGCCCCGGCACTTGTGCATGGGCTCCAGCGTGCCCTCGTCGCTGGCCCGGCCAACGATGCGGATGTTGAGCAGCCCCACCGCCGCCGCCACCGCCGGGCTCACACGCCCGTTCTTGGCAAAGTTGGAAAGGCTGGCCAGAGAGAATATCAGATGCGTCTTTTTGGCGTATTCCTTGATCTTTTCCACGATCTCCTCAAAGGAGAGCCCCTGACGGATCAGCTCGGCGTACTTGTCCAGCACCAGATGCATCTCCGGGCCGGTGGAAAGGCTGTCCAGCACAAAGACCTTGGCATCGGGATGGGTCTTGAGGTACTGCCGGGCGGCTACCTGAGCGGCATTGTAGCAGCCGCTGAGACCGCTGGTGATGGTAACACCCAGCACCACGTCCGCATCGCCAAAGGCGGTAAGCCAATCGCCCACGCTGGGGCAGGCCGTGCCGGACTTGCCCTTGTACTCCCGCAGGCCCTTGAGCATGGCGGGCAGATCCAGTGCAGGATCGTCCACATATTCGGTATCGCCGGCGACCACCTTCATGGGCACAGCAGAAAAATCGAAGCCCTCGTAGGTCTGCAGATTGATGGAGGAGTCGGCTACCAGCTTGATCTTCTTGGTATTCATACACGATATCCTTTCAAAAAAACGGCTTTGGTACAGCCTTACTATACCAACTTCCCCACCCACTGTCAAGGGAGAGAGATAATCGTTCACAGGTTATTTAAAAACCTCTGAAAGATTGACAGCCGATCAAAACCGGATTATAATAAACCTTATGAAACAGATGATGCAGCGGCTCATGGCCGAAACCCTGAAGGAATTCTCCCTGCCCCGGTACGATCGGCTGCCAGACATGGGGCTCTATCTGGAGCAAACGGTGAAATACGTCAACCAACACTTCGCACCGCTGGGGTGCGTGGAGATCACCGGCTCGATGGTGCGCAACTATGTAAAGATGGGGCTGATCGATAACCCGGTCAAGAAGCAGTACTATGCCCGGCATATCGCCTACATCACAGCGCTCACCCTGCTCAAGCAGGTGATCCCGCTGGAGCATATCTCCATCCTGTTCGACAGGCAGAAGCGGGTCTACACCGCCCAGACCGCCTACGACTATTTCTGCATGGAGCTGGAAAACGTGCTCCAGTTCCGCCTTGGCCTGAAGGATGCCATGGAGGACATCGGCTCCACCAGCAGCATCGAAAAGGAAATGCTGCGCAGCGCCGTAACAGCGGTCTCCCACATTATTTTTCTCAATACCTGCCTTGAAAAGCTGAGCAGCGGCGATATGCCCGCCGAAGGCTGAATCCGAACCGCCCGTCCGTGTATTCTGCGGACGGGCGGTTTTGCTTTGCCCATACCGCCAGAATGCATCATTCTGCCAGAAACGGGCATCCTATCCTGCGGAGGTGATGACTCGATGAGTCCCAAGGAACTGATGTACATTGAGGATGCCCTGAACCATGAGCAGTTTTTGCAGAGCCAGTTTCAGCAGGCGGCGCAGGCGCTGCAGAACCCTCAGCTGAAAAACTGCGCCCAGCAGATGGCGCAGAACCACGCCCAGCTGTTCCAGAAGCTGTACCAGCTGGTGTAAAAAGGAGGCCGAGCAATGAACGACAAGGAGATCATGGAAAACCTGCTGCAGACCACCAAGGGTGTCTGCGACCTGTACATGCACGGCGTGATCGAATCCTCCACGCAGAATGTGCACAGCACCTTTGATGATGCCCTGAGCCAGAACCTGTGCATGCAGAACCAGATCTACAACCAGATGTCCCAGCAGGGCTGGTACCCCATGCAGCAGGCACAGCAGCAGCAGATCCAGCAGGTGCACGACAAATTTGCCCGGCTCTGAGGCAGAGCCGTCCACAACCCAACAAAGGGGCGCAGCCGCCGCTTCCCGCAAGGGATGCACGGGGCTGCGCCCTGTTGTATCCGCCGGGGGATGAACCCCCGGGTCAATCCGTCCAGAAGATGGAGCTTGTGTTCTCGGTCATGCTCTCCAGCACATCCTCATCGTCCTCATCCTCCTCCCGCCGCCTTGTGCCGAACAGATCCCGCAGGCTGTCCCACAGGCCGCCGCTGGTGCTGTGCTTGGACTGGGCCACCTGCACCGCCTGCATGCCCTCCAGCAGGATGCCGTTGTTCAAAAGCTCCGCATGCACCGGAATGACCCGGTAGGTGTACATAATGCCCGGCTTGGCTGCGGTATCGGTATAGTACAGGGTCTCGCCGGGGGTGCCGTAGAGCTCGGTGAGCACAAAGCTCTCGCCATAGGCATCCCGCTGTATCCGGTAGACCGCCTCATCCGCAGGCTGGATGATGAGCAGCGGATAGCCGCTGTCGCTGTGCCCCACCACGAAGCGGTTGGGAGAGCGGGGCGGCGTCCACACATCGCTCACCTTGGTGGGGCGGTTATCCTCGGTAAAATACTCTGTGTAGCGGTACTTCTTCGGGGTCAGCTCCGCTGCCAGCATGGGCTCGCCCCGCCATTTGATGGCCTGCTTGTCGATCTCCAGCGCCACGATGCCGCCGGGGCGGGTAAACTGCGGCTTGTCCCGGTTTTTGTAAAGCGCCTTGAAGTAGTCCCTCGCCATGGCGGCGGTGTTATCGCCGCCGCTGACCCAGCCCGCCAGCTTGTGGGCGGCATCCGGCTCGTCAAAGCCCATCCAGAAGGCGCAGGCGATCTCGCTGTTGTAGCAGGCCATCCAGATATCCCGGTTGCCGCCGCCCGTCATGTTGACGGTGCCGGTCTTGCCCGCCACCGGCGTGCCCGCTCCGCTCAGCTTGGCACCGGTGCCCGACTGGGTAACGGACTGGAGCAGGCTGGTCATCAGAAAAGCCGAGGTGGCTTTCAGCACCCGTGTGCCGCCGGAGCGGTGCTGGTAGAGCACCTGCCCGCCCGGCCCGGTGATCCTTGTGATCATGTGGGGCGCATAGAAGCTGCCGCCGTTGGCAAAGGGCGCATAGGCCGCCGCCAGCTGCACCGGGGAGACCCCGTAGGTCATAGCCCCCAGCGCAAGCGCCAGATTGCTGTCCCGGCTGTCCAGCGGGATGCCCACCTTCTCCAGATATGCCCTGCCTGCCGGCACGCCGATCTGATCCATCAGCGCAACGGTGGATACATTGAGGCTGTTTTGCAGCGCCGTGCGCATGCTCACGTTCCCATAGTAGGTATAGCTGGCGTTGCGGGGCTTGTAGCCGCCAAAGTTGGTGGGCTCATCCCGGAGCACGCTGGCGGTCATATAGCCGAACTGATCGATGGCCGGGGCATAGGCCACCAGCGGCTTGAGCGCCGAGCCGGGCTGGCGGCGCAGGTCGGTGGCACGGTTCAGCCCCCGGCGCACCTCATATTTCCTGCCGCCCACCACCGCCAGCACCTGGCCGGTGCGCACATCCACACAGGCGGCTGCGCCCTGCACCTGCGTGCCGTCCGCCGCATCGGCGGGGAACAGATCCTTGGTAAACTGCAAGTCCAGCGCATCCTGATGATATGCGCTCAGGGTGGTATGGATGGTGTAGCCTCCCGTGAGCACCTGATCGCCGGTAAGCCCCAGCAGCCGCTGGGCCTCATCCAGCGCCGCATCCACAAACCAGCCGTAGGTAAGCTCCTCCGGGGGCAGCTCTGCCAGCACCAGCGGCTCGGCCTGAGCGGTCTCGAACTGCTGCTGGGAGATCATGCCCTCCTCAAGCATGGTCTTGAGGATGTAGCCCCGGCGGTTCAGGTTGTTGGTCTCGTTCAGGTGGGGCGCATAGTAGCTGGGCGCTTTGATGGCCGCAGCCAGCGAGGCGGCCTGCGCCAGCGTAAGCTCCCGGGCATCCACGCCGAAATAGGTGCGGGCAGCCGCCTGCAGGCCGTATGCGCCGTTGCCGAAGTAGATGTAGTTCAGGTACATGGCAAGGATCTCGTCCTTGCTCATGCGGCTTTCCAGCGCCAGCGCCAGTGCGATCTCCTCCGCCTTGCGGGAGATGGTCTTTCGGGTGCTCAGATGGCTCTGGCGGATCAGCTGCATGGTGATGGTGCTGCCGCCCTGCGCATAGCTGCCCTGACGGATGTTGGCTGCCAGCGCGCCGAAGAGGCGCACCACATCCACGCCCCGGTGCTGGTAGAAACGCAGATCCTCCGCCGCGATGAACACATCCCGGATCTGCTTCGGGATCTGCTCCAGCGGGATGATGACCCGGTTCTGACTGCCCCGGATGGTGGCGATCTGCTGCCCGTCCCTGTCCAGCATGCGCCCGGTCTGGGGCGCAGCGGTGATGCGGCTCAGGTTGAGGGGCTGCCAGTTGGGCACATCCAGCACATAAAAGCCCACAGCGAAGGCGATGCCCGCAAGCCCCAGCAGAACAGCGGATATGCGGCGCAGCGGGCGGCGCTTCTCCGGAAAGCCAGCTCCCCTGAGCCCCGGCGTGCCCAGCAGCCTGCCCTGCCTGCGCCGCTGTCTGGTAAGCCGCTGCGCCGCACGGCTGCGGATATCCGGCTTGCGGGTCTTTGCCGCCCGGATCTGCGCATGCCATGCTGACAGCTGCTCCTGCTTCTGCGCCTTGCGCTGGGCGGCCTCCTCCCGGCGGTGGGCACGGTCGTGGAGGCGGCGCTGGCGGCGGGTGGGCTGCCGGGGCGGTGCGGGTGCCTGCGGCGCTGCATCATCCTGCGGCACAGCGGTATCCTGCAGCGGAGCATCCTCCGGCGGCAGCCCGTCATCCTGCAGCGGTTCCTCCTGCACAGAAGGGGCGCTTTCCTGCCCCTCGGGCGCAGCCGTTGCCCCGTCAGAGGGCAGCCCGGCTTCCGGGAGGGGCTCCTGCGCTGCGCCCGCCTCCGCCTGCTCCCGTGCGTCCCCGCCGTCGGCTGCCTGCGGCAGCAGGCGGTCGGCCTCCTGCGGGATATCAGCTGCCTTTTTGATTGGTTTCTTTGCCTTTTTCATCCGTCATTCCTCCAGAGAAGGCGGGGTACGATGCTGCGTTTTTCTTGCGTGCGCCCGCCTGTGGGTACTATGCGCATTCCACAGCCGCAAAAACCGTGGAAACGCAAGCAATATGTACCATTTACACAGGTTCGGCCACTCCTGTATACTGCCCGGGTAGGAGGTGGACGGTATGCCGTCAAGCATCAAAAGAAGCAGGGCGCTGCTGCCCTGCGCCCTGTGTATCGTATTTCTGTTTCTGTTTTTTCTTGAAAAGCGGCAAGGCCTCACCGGCAGTGCCGATGCCCTGCTCTACGGGCTGCTGATGCTGGTGCTGCTGGGCGTGATGCTGCTGGGCAGCAGCCGGGAAAAGCGCCGCGAGCGGGATTTTGCCCGCATGGGCGGCCCCATCACCGTGGCGCAGATCCCGGAGGTGCGGTTCTGCGATGTGGCTGCCAACGAGGAGGCCATGAGCAGCATGCAGGATCTGGTGGACTTCATCCGCCGCCCGGAGGCCTTTGCCAGCATGGGCGCGCGCATTCCCCGGGGCGTGCTGCTGCACGGGCTGCCCGGCACCGGCAAGACCCTGATGGCCCGGGCGCTGGCAGGTGAGGCGGGGGTGCCTTTCTTTGCCGTGAACGGCGCCGATTTTGTGGAGATGTATGTGGGCGTGGGCGCAAGCCGCATCCGCAGCCTGTTTGCCAAAGCCCGCAAGGCCGGGCGTGCGGTGATCTTCTTTGACGAGATCGATGCTATCGGCAAAAAGCGGGACAACCGCAGCGACGAGCGGGAGCAGACGCTGAATGCGCTGCTGTCGGAAATGAGCGGCTTCCACCAGCATCAGGGCGTAGTGGTGGTGGCTGCCACCAACCGCATCGACACGCTGGATGAGGCGCTGCTCCGTGCCGGACGCTTTGACCGGCAGATCGAGGTACCGCTGCCCGGGCTTCGGGAGCGGGAGATGATCCTTGGGGTGCACGCCCGCTCCAAGCCTATGGACAGCACCGTGGATCTGGCAGCCGTTGCGGCACAGACCACGCTGTTTTCCGGCGCAAAGCTGGAAGGGCTGCTGAACGAGGCTGCCATTCTTGCCGTCAAGCGGGGCAGCGGAGCCATTGGGCAGCAGGACATCGACCGGGCAATGGACACGCTCCTCTTCGGGCAGGAGCGCAGCACACCGCTGCACCGGCAGGAGCGGGAGCTGACCGCTGCCCACGAGGCCGCCCATGCACTGGCCACTGCCATCCTGCTGCCGGAAAGCAGCATTCGCAAGGTATCCATCATTCCCACGGGCAAGGGGGCAGCGGGCTACAGCATGGCCACCCCGCCGGAGAAGCTGTTCCACCGCAAGCAGG
Source organism: Candidatus Limiplasma sp. (assembly GCA_045540635.1). Classification (GTDB taxonomy): domain Bacteria; phylum Bacillota; class Clostridia; order Christensenellales; family Aristaeellaceae; genus Limiplasma. The sequence continues at coordinate 8,487 of JAZQHO010000133.1, read as the reverse complement.
AGCTTCTGAACCACATCGCCGTGGCGCTGATCGGGCGGGAGGCGGAAATGCTGCTCACCGGCAGTGACAATGTGACCAACGGCGCAGCCAACGACATTGAGAAAGCCGCCCTGCTGGCACAGCGCATGGTCTGTGAGTGGGGCATGCTGCCCGGCAGCGAAGAACCCTACCTGTTCTCCCAGCCCCAGAAGGATGCCGCCGCCCAGCGTTGGCTGCAATTGGGGCAGCAGCTGGCGGCAGGGCTGCTGAGCAGCCACCGCTCCCAGTGGGAGCAGCTGACCCGGCTCCTGCTGGAAAAAGAGGTGCTGGGCGAGAGCGAGGTGCGGGCGTGCCTGTGGGGCGAGTGTGAAAGCGCAGGCGGGATGGGGGCCGCTGCCGGTATCTGACAGCCGCGCAAAACCCTGTAAACGATTCCCATCTTTTTTAGGCAACATACTTTCCAAACCACCTCCAATCGGGTATAATAAATTGGATAAACAGCGCATCCGCTCTGTTTGCCCACACCACCAATGGAGGCGTAGCTATGCTGAAACGTTTTCTTTGCCTGCTCACCGCCCTGATCCTTTTGCCCGCCGCCTGCCTTGCGCAGGAATTTACCATGGCGGGTTTCGACGGGCAGGACAGCACGCACGACTGGAACACCAACGAATTCTTTACCCGCATGAACGAGCGCACCGGTCTTTCCTTCACCTTCCGCCAGTTCAACGACAAGGCGCAGTGGCAAGCCGCCAAGGATGCCATGTTCGCCCAGAGCGGGGAGCTGCCGGATGTGCTGTTCAAGGCCGCCCTTACCAGCGATGAGCTGATCCGCTACACCGATTCCGGTCAGCTGATCGACCTGCTGCCCCTGCTGGCGGAGAATGCACCCAACCTGTGGGCGCTCCTGACCGAAAACCCCGAATGGCTCCGCACCATCACCCTGCCCAACGGCAAGGTGGGCGCTCTGCCCATGATCCAGACCGTATCCACCCAGAATGTGATGTGGATCAACCAGAAGTGGCTGGACAACCTCCGTCTGGAGGCTCCCACCGATCTGGAAAGCCTCCGCAGGGTGCTTACCGCCTTCCGGGACGGCGACCCCAACACGAACGGGCGGCAAGATGAGAAACCCTTCCTGTTCATCGGCCCGTGGGAGCTGAAGTTCTTCAGCCATGCCTACGGCGTGGTGGTCAACGACTACAACATCTGGCTGGACGAGCAAGGGCAGGTGCATTACTGGCCTCTGGAGGACAGCTTTGCCGACTTTCTCCGCGATATGCGGAGCCTCTGGGCAGAAGGACTGCTGGATGCCAACGGCTTCAGCACTGCCGACAGTCTGCGCATGATCAACGATGAGGATGCCACCCCCACCTACGGCGCTTTCTTCTCCCCCACGCCCCTGTACCTGATGCCCCTTGCCCTGTGCGGCGACTATGTGGCGCTGGAGCCCCTCACCGCCCCCGACGGCTCCCGGATCTACCGGGATCTGGGCGGCCAGCTGAGCCGCGGCACCTTCGCCATCACCTCTGCCTGCGAGGATCCCGCCGCCCTGCTGCGCTGGGTGGACGTGCTCTACACCGAGGAGGGTGCCATCGAGGCCATGGTGGGCAAGGAAGGCCAGTACTGGAGCTATGGCAACGACGGCAAGTGGATGTGGTACACCGACGATGCCACCGTCGCCCATGTATCCTCCGGCATGGTAACGCTCACCGATACGGGCGAGATGCCCCTGTACTTCCCCAAGGCCTTCAACAGCGCCTTCGGCGATGCGGAGATCGCCCACATCACCGACCAGTGCGCCGTGCTGGACCCCTATCTGAAGGCTCCCTTCCCGGAATACACCCTCACCGCCGCCCAGCGGGAAAGCGTGCTGCCCCTGCAGCAGAAGCTGGGCATGGCTGTGGATATGGCCATTGCCAACTTTGTTCTGGGCGAGACCCCCATCACCGAGGAGACCCTTGCCGCCTTCCGCACCGGCCTGAACGATGCGGGCGCAGCCGAAATGCTCGCCTTCTGGCAAGCCATCGCCGATACCCTGCACTGAGCCCCCCACTACCAAGGAAGGATGAGAAACGTATGAATCTCTACGCAGATATGCAGCGCCAGCTGCAAAATACCGATGTGATGCAGCGCCTCCAGACCCTCTACGGCACCCGGGAGGGCATGCTGGTGGAGCAGCACACCCGCTACACCCGCCTTTTGAAGCGGCATGAGGATCTGATCGGCAGCCAGAACGGCCCCATCTACATGATCAGCGCCCCCGGCCGCACCGAGATCGCCGGCAACCATACCGACCACAACCGGGGCAAGGTGCTGGCTGCCGCCGTCAATCTGGATACGCTGGCTGCTGTTTCTCCCCGCAGCGACAGCATCGTTAACATCCACAGCGAGGGCTACCCGGCGCTGAGCATTTCCATCGCTCCGGATCAGCTGGCCCCCCGCAAAGAGGAGGAGGGCACCACCGCAGCGCTGGTGCGCGGCGTGGCCCACGGCATGAGCCGGGAGGGGCTGGCCATCGGCGGCTTTGATGCGGTCGTCACCTCCAACGTGCGCTCCGGCAGCGGTCTGAGCAGCTCTGCCGCCTTCGAGGTGCTCATCTGCGCCATCTTTGACCAGCTGTACGCCGGCAACCGGCTGGATGCCAAGAAGCGTGCCATCATCTCCCAGTATGCGGAGAACGTATACTTCGGCAAGCCCAGCGGTCTGATGGATCAGATGGCCAGCAGCGTGGGCGGCCTGTGCTACATCGATTTTCAGGATGCCGACCCGCAGGTGACTGCCATCAGCTACGATTTTGCCAAAATGGGCTACCAGCTGGTGGTGGTGAATACCGGCGGCAGCCACGACGACCTGACCCCCGCCTACGCCGCCATTCCTCAGGAGATGAAGGCCGTGGCGCAGTGCTTCGGGCAGCCGGATCTGCGCTCGGTGCTGCCGGAGCGGTTCATGCGCAAGCTGCCCATGATCCGTCAGGAGCTGAAGGGGCAGAACGCCGACCGTGCCATTCTGCGCGCCGCCCACTACTTTGCCGAGAACAACCGTGTTACCCGGCTGGTGCAGACCCTGCAGCAAGGCGAGCTGAACGAGTTTTTGCGGCTGATCATCGAAAGCGGGCGCAGCAGCTTTGAGTACCTGCAAAACATCTTTGCCACCGCAGACCGGCAGGAGCTGGCTCTTGCCCTGATGCTGAGCCAGCGGCGGCTGGAGGGGCAGGGCGCATGGCGCGTGCACGGCGGCGGCTTTGCAGGCACCACCCTCAACTTTGTGCCCAACGCCATGCTGGAGCAGTTCGTAAAGGAAATGGACGAAGTTTTCGGGCAGCACAGCTGCAATGTGCTGGCCATCCGTCCGGAAGGCCCCGCTGCCATCCGACTGGGGTAAAACAGGATACAAAGAGCGCCCGGAGAAGTTTTTTTCAAAGCTTCTCCGGGCGCTTTTCTGTTTTGCTGTATTCCTACGGCGGCTTCTTTGCCTTACACAGCCCCGCCGGTGCGTTTGCTCACCATGCTGCAGGCAGCCTTACGGATCTCCTCATCTGTGAGCATTACACTCTCTTTTGTGACCAGCCAGATCACAGGGCCGTATTCCTGCAGGGTGAACGCTGCCGCAACGATGCCCTCAAACACCTCCAGCGGCTCCGTCACGCCGCAGATGCAGGCATCCTGCCAGCGGTTCTCCTCCGCCAGTACCTCCTGCACATATCCCTGGTTCAGGTTGTAGACAATGCCGCCATCGCCGGGAACGGGTTCTCCGGCAGGGTGCTCCACAGTCACCGTCACGCTGCGGCCGATGGCATCGGTCGCCACGGCTCTGTAAACCACCTCATCCGACTGTTCCTGTCTGCCGGTGCCATAGGGGCTTCTTGGCTGAAACACCTCGGGACGGCTGTACCAGTCCTCCGGCTCCCGCTTGCGTGCGCTGCCAAAGCCACGGAGCCTGTCCAGCCAGCCCGGCTTGTGCCTGCGCCGGGGGCGTTTGGGGGCATGCCTGCGGTCATCGTTTGAATACGCCCAATTGGTGGAGCCGCTGTACGGCTCCCGGAATCCGCCAAAAGTCGGCTGCTCCCAGGGGGGCCTGCCGGTATCGGTGGGCGTATTCCACAAGGGGGTATCCCCTTCGGCATCCATGAGCAGCTCCACCCGCCCGTACAGCTCCGTCTCCTTGAGCTTGTCCGAAAGGATGTGCATATGTTCATCCATGCCCAGCCAGCGGCACAGATCGGTGGCCAGCACGCCCCGCTGCCCATGCTCCAGCGCCGCAGCACAGCCCGCGTATCCGTGGAGCCCGCAGCCGGTCTGCAAAAACGTCGTGAGGGAGCCAAGCGTGCCCGGCTCCTCTCCCGGATGAAAGAATCTGTGGTTCCGTATGCCCAGCAGGGCGCAGAGAACGCCGGTGAGCACATCACCGCTGCCGCCCTTGGCCATGGCGGGGGTGCCGATCAGATTGAGCGCCGTGCCGTGCAGCGTATCGATCACAGTGGCGGCGCCCTTGAGCACCACACCGGCTGCGCCGTAGCGCTGACGGATCTGCCGTGCGCTCTCCACCGCATCGGCAGTGATCTCATCGGCGCTTGTGCCCAGCAGCCTTGCCGCCTCGCCCGGGTGGGGCGTGAGCACGCAGCGGGAAAGATCAAGATCGGTCGTATCCAGCTTCGCCAGCAGGTTGAGGGCATCCGCATCGATCACGGCGGATACAAGCTCCCCGCCAAGCCATTCCAGTACGTTTTTCACCAGCGCCGCCGCCCATGGGCTCTGCCCCAGACCGCAGCCCATACCCACCGCATCGGCTTGGGCAAGCAACGGCTCCAGCGCTGCCCATGCGGCATCCGCATCCGGGCTCAGGGGCAGGCAGGTGGCGCAGGGGCAAAGCTGCTGCACCGTATCCAGTATGCGCTCCGGGCAGGCCACCGTTACCAGCCCTGCGCCCGTGCGCAGCGCCGCCGTGGCCGCAAGCCCTGCTGCGCCCGCCATGCCGGGGCTGCCGCACAGCAGCACCACACGCCCGTGGTCGCCCTTGTGGTCGGTGCGGCGGTAGATGGGCAGATGCTCCTCCACCGTGCTGTATTTCCAGATGGTGCAGCCATCCGCATCGTCATAGTGCTCCGGCAGACCAATGTCCGCCACGGTCAGCTTGCCGGTATACTCCAGCCCCCGCCCCAAAAACAGACCCGCCTTGGGGCGGTGGAAGGTGACGGTGTGCGTGGCACGCACAGCAACGCCCAGCACCTGTCCGGTGCGCCCGCACAGGCCGGAGGGGATATCCACCGCAACGATCTTCGTGTCTTTACCGAGGCGGTTGCACTGCCTGATCAGCGCCTCAGCCGTGCCCTCCACAGGCCGGCTGAGGCCGGTGCCGAAGAGGCCATCGATGATGCACACCAGCTTCCGCTGCCCCAGCAGCGCCGGGGGCACCAGCTGCCCCTGCTCCCTGAACCATTCCTGCTGCACATACGTTTCCTCCACCCGAAGGACGGTTGCCTGCGGGCACTCTCTTGACAGCCTGTCCAGCTCCCGCCGGGCATCGGGGCTCAGCTGCCCCTCCAGCACCAGACAGAAAAGCGCCAGCTCCGGCCTGCGTGCATGCAGGATGCGCAGCGCTGCTATGGCATCGCCGCCATTGTTACCGGTGCCGCAGACCGCTGCCACAGCGCCCGGAAACCAGCTGCAAAACTGCTGCACCCGGCTTGCCACTGCCGCGGCTGCCTTCTGCATCAATGCTTCGCCGCTTACAGCGCCGTCAGTGATGGCGGCGGTCTCGATCCTCTTCATTTCTGCAGGGGTGATGGTCTTGGGATACATAACGGCAGCTCCTTTCGTCCGGCTCTTGAAAACAGCAATACAGAAAAGGGATCACTCCAGCACACACACCGCCGCAGCGGTGCCTTCCTCGTGGCTCAGGGACAGCCATGCCTCCGCAGCGCCCAGCGCCGCCATGGCTCCGGCAGCTTTTTCACCCAGCACATAGCGGGGCTGACCCCTCTCCCCATGTGCCACCGATACATCCGTCAGCGGGATGCCGCCGCCGATACCGGTGCCCAGCGCCTTGAGAAACGCCTCCTTGGCGGCGAACATGGCGGCAGCGCTCTCCGCTCCCGCCTTGCCCCTTTGGGCGATGTAGGTCTGCTCCTCGGGGGTAAAGTAGCGGCGCAGAAAACCGTCGCCGCCCTCCAGCACCCGCCGGATGCGGTCGATACCGCACAGATCGATGCCCAGACCCTTCATAACACAAGCCGCTCCTTTCGGGGGGATCACTTCTCCAGCCGATCCACCACCACGGTGTTCAGGCCGAAATAATCCGCATAGGCCACATTGGCAAAATTATCAACATCGCTGCTCAGCTCGATGAGCCCGTTGAAGGCATCGAACCGGGTGCGCCCCAGAATGTAGAAGGTGGTCACATCGGTCTCGCCGGCCTGTGCAGCCTCTGCCATGAGCGCATCCCGCGCCTTGGCCAGCTGATGCCGGTTATAGGTCTGGGGCAGGGCGGCGGCAGCGGTCAGCAGCCCGAACACACAGGCACCTGCACACACGGCGCTGAGCAGCTTCTTCAGCTGCACCTCCCGCAGCACCGGCCACAGCACGGCACAGGCGCACAGCTGCAGCACGATGGGCCCCAGCAGCACCCGATCCGGCACATAGCTGGGCATGATCATCGCCAGATGGCAGCAGAGGGAGGCCAGCGTCAGCATCACGGCGGCAGCCAGACGCTCCCTGTCCGCCCGGACAGAGGCAAAACACATCAGCAGGATGGTGCCCGCCAGCAGCCAGCCTACATGGGTCATCCACTGGGTGAGCATTTCGCTGAAGCGATCCAGCAGCTGCCCCAGCATGCCCTCCTGCGCCATGCCGGTGGGCTTGTCCACGGGCGAGAGCACCAGCAGCAGCCAGCCCGCCGCCGCTGCCAGCAAAGTGAGCCACATCCACAGGGGTGCCTTTCTGCGGCTTGCCAGCTGCCAGAGGATGCACAGCCCCATCACCATGAGCCCGGCTGCGGAAAAATTCTCGCTGCAATTGCCGAACAGGAGCCCGCCCGCAGCCATCAGCAGCAGGGCGGCGGGCTTCATTTTCTGCCCGTGGCCGGTCACTTGCAGCATAAAGGGGCGCAAAAGCCACACCAGCAGCGTGGCAGGCCACAGGTAGTTGCATGCGCCGGACAGCCACAGCATGTTCTGCCCGAAGGCGGGGGGCAGCAGCAAAAGCGCCCCGAACACGCCCGCCAGCAGCGCAGGCTCCGGGCGGAAGCGGGGCTGCGCCAGACGGCAGATGCCCACCAGCAGCAGCAGGAACATGCCGGTATTGATCACATCAAAGACCGCCAGCGGCATCAGGTTGAACAAATGCGCGAAGAAATGTGGCGCATAGCGGGCATTGAGCACCTGCCCATGCCGCACCAGCGAGGGGATGATCTCCCACACGCCGCCGATGCGCTGGCCGGTGGCAAAGCTGAAGCAGTAGCGATAGTCGTCGCAGACCATGGGAGTGAGCATGTTCAGCAGCAGCATCAACCCTGCCGCTACGCAGAGGATGCCGATCCAGAGCCGCTTTTCCAGTGTATTGGTCATTGAAAGATCCCTCATTTCCTCATATGAGCAGCGGGGAGGCTCCCCCTGCCGCAACGGTCATACATAGCCCATCAGGCCCCGGACGGATACATCTCCGCAGAGCACCTTTACCAGCCGCCCGTCCTCCCGCTCCACCAGCAGAGCGCCGGTGCCGTCCACCGCCCGGGCAAGGCCGGTGTAGCTCTCATCGGCTGCCAGCACATTCACCCGCTGCCCGATGGTGGCGGATGCGGCCTCGTACGCCTGACGGATGGCTTCAAAGCCGCCGGTCTCCAGCTGCTCCACAAGCAGCTCCATATGGCGCAAAAAAGTGCAGAGCAGCAGGCACCGGCTCAGGGGCTGCGCTCCGGACGCAAGCAGCCGCCGCTGCCCCAGCAGCGATACCGCACGCTGCCTGAGCGCATCCGGGAAGGCGGTCTGGTTCACATTGAGCCCCACGCCGGTGACGACATAATCCACACCGCTGCCTGCCATGCCCATCTCGCTGAGCACGCCGCAGCACTTGCCCTGCCCGATGACCACATCGTTGGGCCATTTGATGCGGGGCGTAAGCTCCGGGCAGTGCTCCCGGATGGTATATACCACCGCCAGCGCTGCTGCCAGCGTACACAGCTGCGCCTGCTCCGGCACAAGCTTCGGGCGCAAAAGAAGGGAAAAGGTGAGCGCCTCGCCGGGAGGGGTCTCCCAGCTGCGTCCGATGCGCCCCTTGCCTGCGGTCTGGTGGTCGCACACCGCCAGGCTGCCGTGGGGCGCGCCCTGCCTGGCCAGCTCCTTGAGCACCGTGTTGGTGGAGGGCAGCGTTTCGGTGCAGAGCACCGCGCCCCGGCCCGCCCAGCGGGTCTTCAAAGCACCGGCGAGCCGGTCGGCGGTAAGGGCGTTCATGGCTGGGCCTCCTCCTTTTTCTTTCTGCGGCGCAGGTGGCGCTCCTCCTCGCTGAAGATGCAGCC
>JAZQHO010000132.1:0-5088 GCA_045540635.1 Candidatus Limiplasma sp. | reverse complement strand
TTGCTTGCTGTTGGGGGAATGGTGCCTTCGGCGCTGAGGAGCCTCACCCCCGGCTCAGCTCATCCGGGGTGAGGGTATAGCTGGGCACGAATTCCCGCAGGAAATCCGCCACCTCCGGCAGCGGAGAGGCGGCAAGGCTCTCCAGAATGGTCTCCTTGGCCTTGGCAAACTCGCCGTTGCCCAGCTTTTCTTCCGTCAGGCACTTGATGTATGCGCTGATGCGGTCGGCAGCCTTCACCAGCTGCCATGCCTCGCTTTCCTCATCCGGCTGGATGTAGGGCAAAAAATCCGCCTGCATATCCTCGGGCAGCATATCCGTCAGGCGCTGGCGGGCACGGCGCTCAATGTCCTGATAGGCGCTCTGCATCTCCGGGTTCTTGTATTTGACCGGAGTGGGCAGATCGCCGGTAAGCGCCTCGCTGGCATCGTGGTACAGCGCAATGGTCACAATGCTTTCCGGGCTCACGCTGCGCCCGTAGCGCCGGTTGCCCAGCACCGCCAGCCCGTGGGCGATCATGGCGGTCTGCATGCTGTGCTCCATATCGTTTTCCTGCTCGATGTTCCGCATCAGCCCCCAGCGGCGGATCAGCTTCAGCCGGTCCAGATAGGCAAAAAAGTGGCTCATGGTGTGTACCTCCGTATGCATCTTTTTCTCCGGTCATTATAGCATGCCGGGCAGGGGCTGACAAGAAAACCGCTTTTCCGATCCTGCCCCGATTGACGGATGCTGTGCCCTTTGATAAGATGTGGGCAGCAATTTCTGCGCCGCACTGCGGCAGAGGGAGGGAACAGGCCATGAAGAAGTCTCCGGGCAGGCTCGGTTCCTTTTTTACGGTGATGTTTGTATTCAACATGGCAGCCAATTTCGTGCACCCGGTCACTCCGGCGATCATTCTGGATCAGGGGCTGAACGACTATATGTTCGGCCTTGCCCTTGCTGCCATGATGGCCTTCAACTTTCTGTTTTCCCCCTTCTGGGGCAAAATGGTGGGGTACCTGTCCAGCAAAACCGTGCTGCTGATCTGCGGCATCGGCTATGCGGTGGGGCAGGTGTTCTTCGGGCTGGCGCAGACGGAGACCCAGTTTCTGCTGGCGCGCATGTTTGCGGGCATCTTTATCGGCGGGTGCTACACGGCCTTCCTCACCTATACGGTCAACTGCTCGGGGGAGGATAAGGGCCCCAATCTGGCGCTGAATGCCATTGTCAATTCGGTCTCGGCCTCCTTCGGCTACTTTGTGGGCGGTATGGTGGGCGAGATCAACATCTACTGGCCGGTGTGGCTGCAGGCCGCCACGCTGGCGGGCATGGCGCTATTGCTGTTTCTGGGCTGCCGGGATGACCGGGCGCAGACCCCCGCCGCCCTGCCCAAGCTGCATATCAGGGATTGCAACCCCTTCAGCGCCATTGCCCAGTGCGGCAGATACATGAGCCGCACGCTGGTGTTCCTGTTTGCGGCCTACGGGCTGGGCAATCTGGGCTACATCGCCTTTGAGCAGTGCTTCAACTTCTATCTACGGGATCAGTTCCTGCTCACCTCCGGCTACAACGGCATCATCAAGGCGGCGCTGGGCATCATCTCCATCATCTCCAATGCCACGCTGTGCCTGTGGATCCTGCGGCAGAAGCGGGTGTCGGCCTACATCGCCGGGGTGATGGGGGTCTGCACCGCCGCCATGCTGGGCGTGATCGCCTTTGAGAGCGTGGTGCCCTTCATTGTGGTCAATGTGCTGTTCTTTGCGTTCTACTTTGTTTCTGTACCGCTGATGCAGAACCGGGCGGCGGTGCTGGGCGCGGGCGATGGCAGCAATCTGGTGATGGGGGCGTTCAATGCCATGAAGTCCTTCGGCAGCATCTTCGGTTCGGCGCTGGCGGGCTTCCTGTATGAGTGGACGCCCAAAATGCCGTTCATCTTCGGCTGCGCAGCCTTTGCGCTGGCAGCGGTGATGGCAGTGCTGATGGCCCGTTCGGAGAAAACGGTTGAGTAAAAAAGAGAAGAACGCCCTGCGGGAGTGCAGCAGCCTTCCGCAGGGCGTTCTTTGTGCTTCTGTACGGCTTATCGTGCCTTGGGCAGATCCTCGCCGTGCCAGTACTTCTTCAGCGGCGCATAGCTGAGCCATGCCACCACCGCCGTGATGATGATCTCCGGCACCATGTAGGAGCCGTTGTAGGCGAGGGACCACAGGCTGCTGGCCCAGCCCAGCTCGTTGGGCCACATGGCCTCCCAGATGAGCACGCCGCTCAGGTAGTGGCATACGAACCGGCCAAGGAAGGTGACAACGATGCCCAGTACGATGGACAGCCGGCGGTTTTTGACCATCTTGTTGAAGCAGCCTGCAAAGCCGATCACAGTGAAGGCCACCACGTAATCCAGCAGGATGATGCCGATGGCGGTGAGCGCATCGGGCGCATAGCTCACGTTGCTCAGACCCAGCAGCAGCTGGATCAGGCTATAGACCAGCGCACTGCCGATGCCCATGACGATGCCGTGGCGGTGAGCGATCAACACCAGCGGCAGCATGCTGCACACCGTGATGCCGCCGCCAAGCGCCCACGGGCCCTTGAAGTCGAACAGGCTCAATACCGTACCGATTGCGATCAGGATCGCACATTCCACCAGTTGTCTCAGTTGTCTTTGGTTCATAGAATACCGCCCCTTTCGTTTGTAAAACGAAACCCGCTGCTGCGGGGTAAAGGCAGCGCGGGCTCAATGGACGTTATTCCGTTGATTCCTACGCCGGCATTACCCGGATCAGGTTCCAGGGTCCCGGGCACAAACCCGATCTCAGCCGACGTACGTCAGCACCCCTCGTGCACTTGGCACGGGTGATAGTATACAGCGATGGGGAGCGTTTGTCAACAGGGGCGTATCAGAAACCGGCGGGGGCAGGCGCATGCGGTGTTCCGCAAGGGCTTCGCCCCGCCGGTGGGGCTGCGTCACACGTCGTACTTGCGCAGCAGCAATTCCAGCGCCTCCCTGAGCAGGATGGCCTCGCTGGTGCTCTCCCGCTTGCTCAGCTTGGTAAGGCGGTGCAGCATATCCTGCGGGTAGTGGGCGGTCTTGACCACCATCTTTTCCTCCCGGGCCAGGCAGACGCGGTTCTGTCCGCTCAGCTTGGCGCGCACCATGGCGGCATCGGCTTTGCGCACCAGCTCGCCGGGCTGCTCGCTGTCCTCGGGAGCGGAGGCGATGCCCGCACTCAGCCGCTGCTGACCGCCCTCGGGCAGGGGGCACACATACCCGGCACGGATGCGCTCCATCTCCAGGAACACATCCTCCTTTTCGTAGGCAGCACCGTAGAGGATGGCAAACTGGTCGCCGCCGTAGCGGTAGAGAGCAGCGCCCTCGGAGATGGCGCCGCGCAGATACTCGCCGGTCTCGATGAGCACCCGGTCGCCCTCACTGTGGCCGAAGCGCTCGTTTACCTGCAAAAAGTTGTCCAGATCCAGCATTACAAGGGTGGCCTTGCCATCCTCGGCCAGCATACGGGCCAGATCGCTGTCGCACCGGTCGGCAAGGGGCAGGCACAGGGCCTCGTTGACGGCATTGCTCTTCTTTTCGCTCATGGGGAATACCTCCTTTGTTTTGTTGATGAGATAATAACACGATGGATAATACTTGTCAAGTATTATGTTGAAAATAATATTATCTATAACATAATATCCGAGAGATAATACCGCACGGGATGATGCACCGACTGCGCCAGACCCTTGACTGCGCAAGGCTTTGGCGGTATACTCGCCATAGACTGGAGGGATGTTCCATGGCGACCTGCTATATCATCGGTGCGGGAGATTTTACGCCCCGGGGGCTTGCACCCCTGCCCGGCGATCTGGTGATCGCTGCCGACGGCGGCTACCGCTATGTGCAGGCGCAGGGCATCGTGCCGCACATCCTTCTGGGCGATTTTGATTCGCTGGGGGAGCCCCCTGCCCTTGCCGGGGTGGAGTTGATCCGGCACCCGGTGCGCAAGGATGATACCGATACCGGGCTGGCGCTCAGCGTGGGCTGGCAGCGGGGCTACCGGTCGTTTGCCCTCTATGGCTGCGGCGGCGGGCGCATTGACCATCTGTTGGCCAATTTCCAGTCCATGGGGCGCTATGCGGGCATGGGCGCACAGGTCAGGCTGGTGGATCCCGGGTACACCGCCTATGCGGTAGCCAATGGAACCCTGACGCTGCCGCCCGCAAAGCCGGGTACGCTGGTCAGCGTGTTCTGCCACGGCACTGCTGCCGAGGGCGTTACCCTGCGGGGGCTCAGCTATTCTCTCAGCGATGCGGAGCTTACCTGCGACTGGCCGCTGGGGGTCAGCAACGCCTATGAGGCCGGGGAGCCCGTCATCGAAGTAAAGAAAGGGACCCTGCTGGTCTTGGCAGGGTGCGAGGATGCGCAGTATGATCTGGCTCTATAAGCCGGGTGTTTTCCGGGCGAAGGATCTTTTGCTGCCGGGCACGCTGAAGGAGTGGCGGGCATGGCTTCTGGAAAACTGGGACAGCGGGCAGGAGCGGGAGCTTCGGCTGCCGGTGGCTCAAGAGTTGATCTCTGCGAATGTGACGGAGTACAGAGAGGAGGCGCTCCGCTTCGGCTGGGTGCTCAAGGAATCCCGCCCGGCGGCAGACGGGTATCGTATGGTGCGTTTTGCTCCGTGGCGGGAAGGTGAACCCTGCACCCGCTGGGAGATCGAGAAGCTGCTCCGGCTGGAGCAGCAGGAGCGGCTGCATCCCCCGGCAGCGGAAAAGCTGCAGCCCCTGCTCCGCGCGCCTTTTACACCCCCTGCCGATATCCTTCGCCGGTTGAAGGCCGACCCGAAGGTGTGGCAGAACTACCGGCAGCTGCCGGAGGGGTATCAGCGGGCGGCGCTGGCCTATGTGGATGAGGTAAGAAAGCAGCCTGCGGAGTTCATCCGCCGCCTGCGGCTGCTGATGACAAAGACGAAAGAGAATAAGAGGCTGCCTGTCTGGCAGGAGGAGAAGTAAGAAACGGTTGGTGCGGTATGGAGCAAACAGGCATCCGGCGAATTGCCGGATGCCTGTTTGCTTGCGGTGCGGAGCTTGGCGCTGGGCGGCACTCTCAGCCCCTGACGGGGCAG
>JAZQHO010000131.1:0-20205 GCA_045540635.1 Candidatus Limiplasma sp. | reverse complement strand
TTGGCCTCCGACTTAGATCCGGGGTCAGGCCATTGCCACGGTGCTGGGCAGCGTGTACAACATCAACCCCACCCTCAACGGTAAAAACCCGCCCCTTACCGTGTTCCACGGCGGGCAGGAGACCGTGGCCTGCGAAAATCTTGATGTGGGCGGCTTTACCTGCATCGAGTCCGATTATCTCTACAAGGGCTACACCGGCCCGCTGGCCAAGGGCGATTATCTGCTCTTTGGCAATGTGGGCTCCTATTCCGTGGTACTGAAGCCGCCCTTCATACTGCCCAATTTCGCGGTGGTGGATATGGCAGGAGGCCAAACCCGTCAGGTAAAGCGGCCCGAGGTCTTTGAGGATCTGTTTGCCACCTACAGCTTCTGACCCCCTTCCTGTACAAAAAGGAGGAACCGATATGGCGACCGATGTAAGCAACCGTTTCATCTGGCTGAACGGTCAGGTGCTGAACGTGAACGATGCCAAGATCAACGTACTTTCCCCCACCGCCCAGTTCGGGCTGAACGTGTTTGAGGGCATCCGTTGCTATTGGAGCGAAACCGATGCTAAGCTTTACGCCTTCCGGCTGGAGGAACACTACCGACGGCTTTTGCGCAGCGCACGGCTTTTGCAGTTGGACTGCCCTTACACCATCCCTCAGCTGGCAAAGGCGATGACCGATGTGGTTCGCGCCAACGAATACAAAGAGGACATCGCCGTGCGTCAGACACTTTTTGCAGATGGCTTTGGCTCCTGGACCACCCGCACGGAAGTGGGCATGTTCATTGCCCCCATCCCCAAGCGGCATACCAGCGCTGAATACAACAAGACCGGTTTGCGCTGCTGCGTATCCTCCTGGCAGCGCATCGGCGACAACAGCCTCTCCCCCCGCATCAAGTGCGGCGCAAACTACATCAACAGCCGCATGGCACAGCTGGAGGCACTGCGCAACGGATACGATACCACCATCTTCCTCAACGAGCAGGGCAAGGTGGCAGAGGGTCCGGGCTCCTGCCTGTTCCTTGTGCGGGATGGGGTGCTCATTACCCCCCGCCTTACCGACAGCGTGCTGGAGAGCATCACCCGGGATACGGTGCTGCGCATGGCGGAAAAGCTGGGCATCCCCGCGCAGGAGCGCACAGTGGATCGCACCGAGCTGTATCTTTGCGACGAGGCCTTCCTCTGCGGCTCCGCCATGGGGATCACGCCCATTACCGCTGTAGATGGGTATCAGATCCCGGTGGAAAACCCAACCACCCTCCGGCTGGCATCGTTGTACGACCGCATCGTCCGCGGACAGGAAGCCGATTTCCGCCACTGGCTCACCTGCGTACTGTAAAACCGGTTACAGCGGCAAAGTGCCGCTTTTTCATCCATACTATCAAGGAGTGATCACCCATGATCGTCGGAACCACCAAAGAACTGAAAAACCACGAATACCGCGTCGGTCTTACCCCGGATAATGTATCTGCCTACGTAGCCAAGGGTCATACCGTATATGTGGAGACCCACGCAGGCGAGGGCTGCGGCTTCAGCGATGACGATTACCGCAACGCCGGCGGCATCGTTGTGGATACCGCCGCCGAGGTCTATGCCACCGCCGAGATGATCGTGAAGGTAAAGGAGCCCGAGCCCAGCGAATACAAGCTGCTGCGGGAAAACCAGATTCTCTTTACCTATCTGCACCTTGCTCCCAACCCCCGCCTTGCCGAAGCGCTGATGAAGCGCGGCGTGAAAGCTGTGGCCTACGAGACCATTACCGATAAGGAAGGCAATCTGCCCTGCCTGCGCCCCATGAGTCAGGTGGCGGGTCGTTTGAGCATTCAGGAGGGCGCCAAGTATCTGGAGCGCAGCTTTGGCGGACGCGGTCTGCTGCTGGGCGGCGTGCCCGGCGTGGAGCGTGGCAAGATCGCCATCATCGGCGGCGGCATTGCCGGTACCTATGCTGCCAAGGCTGCCGTCGGCATGGATGCACAGGTAACGCTGCTGGATATCAACCTGAACCGCCTCAGCTATCTGGAGGATGTGTTCGGGGCTTCCGTTACCACCCTGTACAGCACCGATGCCAACATCCGCAAATGCCTTGCAGAAGCCGATCTGGTCATCGGCTCCGTGCTGATCCCCGGCGGCTCCACCCCCAAGCTGATCCGTCGTGAGCATCTGTAGCTGATGAAGAAAGGTGCCGTGGTCGTGGATATCGCCCTCGACCAGGGCGGCTGCTGCGAATCCTCCCACACCACTACCCACGATAACCCTGTCTTTATCGAAGAAGGCGTTGTACACTACTGCGTCGGCAATATGCCCGGTGCTGTACCCTACACCTCCACCATCGCCCTCTCCAACAGCACCTTCCGCTACGGCATGCTGATGGCCGACCACGGTCTGGAAGCCGCTGCCGCCATGGATGCCGGTCTTGCCAACGGCATCAACATCTACGGGCATAAGTGCACCAACCGGAACGTAGCCGAGAGCCTTGGGCTGGAGTTTGTTCCCGCCGCTTCACTGATGCAATGAAACAGACGGCAAAAGCCCGTCTCTTTTGGCAGCAACTGAAAGAAGTGTTGAATGGCATCTTCTTCCCTTACGATCTGACCTGCCCGCTGTGCACACGCGGTCTGGTCGGCGAGGAGCACATTGTCTGCTGCTACTGCGAGAAGGAGCTGCGCCGCTGTATTCTGACCCCTGCAGAACGGATCTCTGTCCACGAGCCGCTGGCAATGTGCATAAGCACCTTCAGCTACATCGGTCCCGCACAAAAGCTGATCCACACCATGAAATACCAAAGCGATACCACCATCTCGCTGCTGCTTGGGCCGTTTATGTGCGCTACGCTGCTCGATACGTTCAAGCGCCAGACGTGGGATGTGGTGGTGCCTGTGCCCATGCACCCCAGAAAGCAGGCTGACCGCGGCTATAATCAGGCAAAGCTGCTGGCAGACGAAATAGCCCTCCACTGGCAATGCCCCATACGGACAGATCTGCTGTTCCGCATCAGGGCAGACAAATCGCAGACCACGCGAAGTGCCGAGCAGCGCCGCCAGGCGATGAACGGTGCCTTTGTTGCAAGCCCTAAGGCTGCCGGGCTGCGCATCCTGCTGGTGGATGATGTGCTTACCACCGGCGCCACCGCCTGCGCCTGCTGCAAGGAGCTATTGGAAGCCGGGGCAGCCGAAGTGATCCTGCTGACCGCCTGCCAGGCATAAGACCCAGAAAGGAAAACACTGCCGTGGAATACAAATCCCTGTTGATGGACGGAGCGCAGATCCACCGCACGATGGCCCGTCTCACCCATGAGATCATCGAAAAGAACCACGGAGCCGAAGGGCTTTGCCTGCTGGGCATCAAGCGCAGAGGCGTACCGCTGGCAATGATGCTCAGTGAAAACCTGCGGCGCTTTGAGCAGGCAGATATCCCTGTAGGCTACATCGATATTTCTCACTTCCGGGATGACCGGGAGCACGCAGCCCCCGCAGAGGCAACAGCCACCTGCAGCATTCCCTGCAAGTTGGAGGAAACCACGGTGATCCTTGTGGATGACGTATTGCACACAGGACGCACCGTTCGTGCCGCCATCGAAGCCATCTTCCGGCAGGGCCGTCCCAAGGCCATCCAACTGGCGGTGCTCATTGACCGTGGCCACCGTGAGCTGCCCATCCGCCCCGATTTTGTGGGCAAGAATATTCCCACCGCCAAAACAGAAAAAGTATTTGTACGGGTGGAGGGGATCGACGGCGAGACCAGCGTGAGCTTGTACAGCCTGTAAAACAGCATACGGAGCAGCACCCAATGGAGGGGCTGCTCCGTTTTTCTTTGCCATGCCTGCCTTTCTGCGTTCATTCCCATTCTTCACATTTCGTTACAATTTGTTCACAATCCAAGGAAGAAAACCGGTTGTTGGTTCGTTGAATAGGCAAGAGGTGATCACATGACCAGGTTACTGATTTGGGAACCCAACGAGCAGATTGCACGGAAGATCCAAGAGATTCTGAAGAAGGAAGCCTACGAACTCTGCACGATGATCGAAACGGACGATTTTGCCGCCGTACCCGAGGATGATATGCCCCTTTTGGTGGTGATGGATGCCCGTATGCGCTGGAGCCTCTGCCGCCCGCTGCTGGATGAGTGCCGCAAACGCGGCCTGCCCCTCTTGTTTTTAACGGCGGACAAGCACATTACCGCCCACGATCATCTGAAGGCGCTGTACGCAGGCAACTGCGATGTTGCCACCCTGCCCCTGCAGGCCAAGGCGCTGCGTGCCAAGCTGGCTGCCCTGTGTGGGAGCCAGCCTGCTGCCAGCGCTTTGCAGGTGGATGAGGAAGAACGGGTCGCCCTGCTGGGTGGCCGCCGTGTGGAGTTGACTGCACAGGAGCTGGCCCTTTTGCTGGCCTTGATGGAAAAACCCGATACCCCGGTAAGCCGCGAGCAGCTACTGCGCAAGGCATGGGGCTACCAGAGCATTGGCGAGACCCGCACCGTGGATGTGCATGTGCAGCGGCTGCGCAAGAAGCTGGGTTGTGAGTACATCGAGACTGTATACAAGTGCGGCTACCGTCTCCGTCTGGCATAACTTTTCTGTAACATTTACGCAATCTGTGCCCATCAAACAAGCCCGGCGGAGCCATATGCTCTGCCGGGCTTGTTGTTGTCCTTCTGGCAAAGGGGAACATTGTTTGCATTTCAATGCTGATATGGTATAATAACCCTATTCTCACTATATTCGATCTCTACAGAAACCGTGAGGAGGCATTCCGACCATGATCCATCACCGCAGAAGCCGAAATATGCAGGGATATCATTTCAAAAACACCCGTTCCAGCAGCCCATGGATACCGATCCTGATCGTTGTGGGCGTGCTGCTGGCTGCGCTGCTGCTTTTCCGCTTTACGGGCATTGGCGGCGTAGACCAGAACAACTTTGCCAGCCAGCGCAACGCCAAGCTGCGCAGCGAACTGCAGCTGGCCACCGCAGCCACCAACCGGCTCAGCCGTCTGGGCGCAAGCAGCACCACCATAGAGCTTGCAAGAATACGGCAGTACGTGCACGGCATGGAGCTGATCAACGACCTGAACGTGAGCATGTACGGCGAGGTTGGCAGGCTGTATGCCCAGTCTGTTTTCGACAACCTGTATGCCATACTGGATACCTATGATGCAAAGCTGGCCAGCGGCCAGAAGGTAAACGACCCGCTCAATGCCCTGACGGAAGCCATCGCACAGCTTACCGCCACCACCAACGGTTTGCTCGGCTACGAGAGCGCCGAGTGAGCCCCCCTACTGCCACTTAAAGACCACCACACCGCCCAGCATGAGCGCAAGGCCAACGAACTGCTTTGCGTTCATGCTGATTTTTTGCTGCCCCATCCAACCGAAACCATCGATCATCGCCGCTACCAGCAGCTGAGCGATTAGGATGGCTGAGACTGCCACCGTAGGGCTGAGCCCCTTGATGGAGAGCATTACCGTAACGGTGATCAGCAGCCCCAGTGCCCCACTGAGCAAATACCCCTTGGGCACGCTGCCCAGTTTTGACAGATCGCCCTTGCCGAAAAACCACAGCACCAGCAGCGAAAGGAGCAGCGCCGTACCCTGCGTGTAGGCGTTAGCCTCCCACAGCCCCACATGCTCCTGCAAACGGGTATTCATTACACCCTGCACGCTCATGGCTGCCCCGGCAATGACTGCGAACAAAAATCCCAGCATATAGAGATCGCCTCCCTGTGGCAACAGTATGCACAGGAAGGCGATCCTTTTATTCCTCACATTCCGGGGACGGGCAGGTTTCGGCACCCACCCCATTCTGCTTCGCCAGATCGACCATGCGGTCGTGGATTCTCTGCATATCCTCGTCCACCTCCGCAATACGCCGGGCGGCTTCGAACAGATCCCGATTCAGTTCTTCGGGCACCTGAAACTCCACCTTGTAGCGGATGCGATGCTCCAGACTGGCCCAGAAGTCCATGGCAATGGTGCGGATCTGCACCTCAACAGGCATGTACTGCTTGCCGGTGGACAAAAACACAGGTATCTCCACGATCAGATGAAGGCTGCGGTAGCCATTGGGCTTGGGCTCCTGAATATAGTCCCGGGTGCGCAGCAGGCGGATATCATCCTGCGAGGTAAGCAGCCCGGCAATGGTGTATACATCATTTCGGTAGGCACAGACCACGCGGACACCGGCAATATCCTGCAGGTGAGCAACAGCGTTCTCGGCAGTGGGGGCAAAGCCCTTGCCCTCCAGCTTTCGGGCGATGCTCTCCAAACTTTTGATACGGCTCTCCATATGGTGGATCGGGTTGCGGGAGTAACGCACCCGGAACTCCTCATTCAGTATATCCAGCTTGGTCTTTACCTCGGTCAGCGCAGCCTGATAGCGGCAACGCAGATCCACAAAGTCGCGAACCAGCTGCTTCATCTCCTCCGGCCATTGAGGCATATGCTCCATTGCGTTTTTCCTCCTTTGGCAAAACTTTCCCCCATGTTTATTGTAGCGGTTTTTGCCGGATGCGTCAAACCGAAGGTATGCAAACCGGCAGATCGCGAAAAAGTAACTCCATTGCACATACAGGGAGGGATTTGCCTTGCTTGGGCTGCTGGAAGCTTGGCTCTGGTGCACGCTGGCCTTTTACGGTGCGCAGCGATGCAGGCGTACAGTCGCCGCGCTGCTGCTCTGCGGCCTGATGACAGCTATGGGCAGCCAGCTTTGGCTGCTTGGGCTGGATGGGGCTCTGAGCCTGCAAACCGCTCTGCCCCTGCACCTGTGTGGCTTCTCTGCGCTGGTGGGCATGGTGCTGTGCCTGTGCTACAACAAGCGGTTGTTTCATTTTCTTCTGCTGCTGGGCATGCCCGGAGCAGGGCTGGCGCTGGTTTTCCCCGCAGTGGCAGCCTGCTCCCGCCCGCTTTTGATGAAGGTCGCCTTTGTGCGTCTGCATGCACTGATCCTTGCGGTGGGCGTGTTTCAACTGCGGCAAAAAAGACCGCTGCCAAGCGATGCAAGAGAGACCTTTCTGCTTGGCAACGGTCTTATGCTGCTGGCAGCCTGCGTAAACAGGCTGACGGGCAGCAATTATCTGTTTTTACGGGCAGCTCCGGCGGGTACACCGCTGGCATGGCTCATTCGGCACGGTTACAGCATCTACGCCGCCGGGCTGGAGCTTGGGTGCATGGTGCTTCTGAGCAGCCTGTGCGCCCTTCTTGACAGGTTTTACTTAAGGAAGCAGTTGAGCATGTAGCCCTCAATGCCGTTATAGCTGACCTTGCACCAATCGGTACCCACACTCAGCACACTTACCTGCTGGCCGTGGGGCACGCGCATCAGCACAGCGGAGCTGAGGCTCTGGCCCTGCCGCAGGTTGACATAGCTGCCGCTGGGATGCACCACCGTGCGGAAGGCAAGGCTGGGCATATTGAGCAGGGTGATGTATTTGGTCATTACATAACCGGAGATGCCGGTATCCTTCAGGGTAACAGCGCACCACTCGGTGCCGTAATCGGTAACAAGCAGCTCGGTGCCGTTGTACAGCTTGCGCAGCACAGAAGCGGCGGTGGTGGGGCACTGGCGCAGATTCAGCGCCTGCGTGGGCTTGGGGTTGTTGACCACCGCATAGGGCCTGGCAAAGTTATTGGAGGTGCTGCCGGTGCTGCTGCCGGTGCTGCCGCCCACATTGGTGACGGGTTCCTGCGCAGGCACCAGCCCCGTCTTGAGATAGCTCTGATCCATATAGCCGGTATAGCCGTTTACAGCCACCAGCCACCAGCCGTTGCCCTTGGCCAGCACCATCACATGCTGGTTGTTGGGGAACTGGCGCAGCACCGCATACTGGGTGCCGGGGCCTACGCGCAGGTTCAGTGCACCGCCGTTGTTGGTCTTGATGGTGGCGACCTCGCTGCTGCCGACCATGTAGTCAACCTTCACATACTCGCTGCGCACATAGCCGTTCTTGCCGTTGAGCTGCACATAGTACCAGCCGTTCTGCTCGCCCAGCACCAGCAGGGGCGTGCCGTTGTAGAGAACGCCATGAATGGCAGCGGTATAGCTGGGAGCGGTGCGGAAGTTGAGGTAGGCACCGCCGTTGGCGTTATTGACGATGGCGATGCGCACCGTCTTGAGCGCATTTCCATCGGTGGTGATGTAGTTCTTGCTCATGTAACCGACCCGCCCATCAGGTGCGATTACGTGATAGAAATTGTTCTGACTGCCGATGATCTCCACCCAGGAGCCACGGGGATAAGCGCCCAGCCACTGGCTGGAGACGCTGGCTGCGGCACGCAGGTTGAGCGAGTTGGTGCTGCTGACAAGGCCGAAGCCCGCCGCCAGTGCGCTGCCAGCCGTGGCAAAGCACAGAATGAGAGCCAAAACCAACGCAATGCCCTTTTTGAATACCCGCTTCATAGCAAAACCTCCCTTGGTGTATTATTCCTTGTTACTTATGTAACGAAACCGCACTGTTGTTTCTTCCCGATTCCGGCACAAAATTTTACAATCTTTGCTTTCCTACCGTTTGTGATATTTTTCCAGCCGTACCGCCCTGTCCACCGCATCCCGGCAGGCCTGCGAGAGATCCGGCTGATTGGCTTGACTGCCGAAGCACACATGCAGGAAGAACTCATGGGTGCCATTGTTGCCGGTGACTGGGCTGTGCGTGACTCCTTCCACCCATGTACAGGGTTGGTCGTTCAGGGTATCCACCAGTCTCAGCAGCAGGGGCAGATAGGCCTCCTGCCCGATCTCTCCCGTTCGGCGGGCATTGGCATCCTCGATCTCGAACAGGGGCTTTACCAGACACATCAATTCGCCCTCATTGTGCATGATGGCGCGGAACTGCGGCACAGCCTTGACCAGAGAAAGATAGCTGAGATCCACGCTGCCCAGATCGGGCTTGGGGGCAAGGGTAAGCAGCTTTTCGTCGCCAATGTTGGTCTTTTCCAGATTGACGATGGTGGGATCCTGCATCAGGCTGCCGGCCAGCTGCCCAAAGCCCACCTCCACAGCATAGACCAGCCCGGCACCATGCTGGCGCAAACAATCGGTAAAGCCGCCGGTACAAGCTCCGGCATCAATGCAGATACGACCCTTGACCTCGATCCCGAAATCTGCAATGGCTCCCTCCAGCTTATAGCCGCCTTTGCCCACATACTTTTCGTTAAGACCCTTTACATTCATGGGCAGATCCAGCGGCACGATCTGGCCGCCGGTGCGGACGGGCGTTGCACCGCATGTAACGGCTCCGCTCATCAGATATGGCAATGCTGCCTCCTTGCTTTCGAAGAAGCCCTCCTTCAGCAGCCGCTCCATGGCAGTGGTTTTCTTTACCATACGTTTTCAGCCTCCGGCAGGCGGAACCACTCCAGCGCCTTTTCGATATGCTTGTCCCAGAAATCCCACGTATGGGCACCGGGCTCGGTAAAGTATTCGATATTCAGCTTTTTGCCAAAGCTTTTGACGAAACTGTTATTGGCCTGGAAGAGGAAATCCTCCGTGCCGCAGGCGACGTAGATCCTGGGGGCTTCCTCGGGGGTCTTGCTGAGCCTGCGTGCCAGACGCGCCAGATTGTTATCGCTGTTCTTCATGGCCTTCTCGCCGCCGAACACCGCATCCAGTTCTTTCAGGAAATCGTCTCCGCGGCGGTTATCCTGCCAGCTCTTTTCCATCTCCAGCGCGCCCGAAAAGCTGGCGATCGCCGCATACCGGTCGGGGCAGCGGAGGCCCAGCTTCATGGCACCATAGCCGCCCATGGAAAGACCGGCTGCAAAGCGATCCTTCCGCTCACTGCTGATGGGGAAATAGCGCTCCATGACTGCGGGCAGCTCCTCTGAGACGAAGGTGAAATACTTGGCACCCTGCGCCATATCGGTATAGAAGGAACGGTTGACGGCAGGCATAACGATGGCAGCACGATACTTACGGGCATAAAACTCCAGCCGGGTCTGGCGCATCCACATGGTATGGTCGTCGCTGAGGCCGTGGAGCAGATAGAGACAGGGAAGCTTGGTCTTTTTCTGCTGCATTACTTCCATGGTGGGCAGCAGCACATGCACTGTCACCTGTACGCCGAGGGCTTCGGAGAAAAAGTGAAAATCGCTGAAAGTCATAACGGGCTCCTTTCGTGCTTCGGGCAGTATTTTGCTTTGGTTTTCATCATCTTAACATATTTTACAAGAGCAAACAAGGGCGCATGTAAAAATGCGCCCTTCCCTCCGTTTTTACCGGTTGAGCACCCACACGCCCGCATTCAGATAAGTTGCAAACAGGCACCAGCAGAGATAGGGCACCAGCAGCCAGCCCGCCCTCGGGTGGATACCGGCAAAGCGCCGGATGGTGCCCACAATGAGCAGAAGAATACACACCAGCCATAACAATGCTGCCAGATACAGGCTGCCGGAAAAAAACAGCGGGCTCCACAAGAAATTGGCACAAAGCTGCGCGCCGTACCAGCACAGCGCTTTATGAATGACCCCCTGAGGTTCGGGTGCCCGCCATACCAAAAAGGAGGCATAGCCCATCATCAGATAAAGGATCGTCCATGCAACAGGAAACAGCCAATCCGGTGGCGAGAACGGTGGTTTTTGTACCTGTGCAAAACGCTGCATACCATCACGGGAGACAAGTGCAGAAAGCCCCCCTATCACCAGCGGGATTGCCAGACAGATGAGCAGCCACTTCCAATGAGAACGTTCCTTGCTTCTTTGCATACCAGACACCTCATTCTTTCCATGTTGGGGCCCGGTGATACTATATTCATTCCAAACGGAAATGATTCGTGGGCAGAACCATGACCTTACATTATTTACGTTGTTTCGTGTTCTTGCAGTGTATTTCAACTGGAAAACCATCCAAATAATGTTGCATTACGTTTCCATTTCTTGTATAATATGTTGCATCACAGCCGTATTGGGCAGGAAGGAAGTTCCGTTGTGGAAATGTATTGCGACAAGATCCGGGAACTGCGCCAGAACAACGGCCTGAAGCAGTCCGATGTGGCTCAGGTTCTGGAAACCACGCAGCAGGTATACTCCCGCTACGAGAACGGCGTTAATGCTCTGCCGATCCACCATCTGATCACCCTTTGCCGGTACTACAATGTAAGCGCCGATTATGTGCTGGGGTTGACCGCCGTAAAGACTCCCCTCCTGTAATCGCCAAGCGTATATACAGAAACGGTTCGGTTCCGCAACGGAACCGAACCGTTTCTGCTTGAAAGCCGCATGCAGCGGCCGTTCATTTTTCCTGCGGAGACGGCATGAGCAGAGTGGCGGCTTCCCGAAGCGAGCCGCATACCGGAACACCCGCTTTTTCCAGCACAGCCCAGCTCTGGTGCCCCCTTGCCACCAGTATGCACCGTGCCCCCATCGCCCGGGCCACATCCGCATCGTGCAGGGTATCGCCCAACATTACGCAATCCTGTGCAGGAATGCCGCAGCGCTCCAGATAGGCGCAGCCGATGGCCTCCTTGCTGCGGGCATAGATATCCGACAAGCCCAGTACGCTGTCGAAGCAGCCGTCCAGCTCCGGATAATAGCTCAGCTGTTGGCTCAGGATATCCAGCTTGCTGGCAGACAGCACCACCTGCCGTATGCCGGCTGCCTTCAGCGCATGCACGACGGAGGCCGCATCCTCATGCAGCGGGATCTCCCGGCAGCCACGGACATATTCATCCATCCATGCATTGGCGACCTGAACAAAGTTGGCATCCGTCACACCGGCACGCTCGTAATACAGCCGCACAGGAAAAGTGAACTGGCTGTAATAATCCTCCAGACTGTCGATGGTCGGCAGCCCGAAGAGCGGAAAGACCCGGTTACGGACACCGATGGCGTATTGCAGATCGTCCAGCAGGGTGCCATTCCAATCCCAAAGCACCTGCCGAACGGGCTTATGGAGCTGCTCCATCATAAACATATCGCCTCTTTACCAAAGAATGAGGAGAGATACAGCTACGCACGCCGCTGCTCCCTTCCGCAACGTGCAAATTCTAACACACCCGCACAGGCTTTTGCAACCGTTGGGTGTACGCCTCTTTCCCCTACCCGCAGGCGGGCTGTGCCCCGCAAATGGCGAACGATATTTTTTGAAAAAAAGGGGTTGACTTTCATTCAAAACGGAGTATAATATCTTTTGCTGGTTGAAACACACCGCATGCACCATTAGCTCAGTTGGTAGAGCACCTGACTCTTAATCAGGGTGTCCAGGGTTCGAGTCCCTGATGGTGTACCAACAGCAAAAGATCCGAACCGCCTTCCATAACGGAAACAGGTTCGGATCTTTTGTTTTATCTGCAATGATGCTCCTGCGGGCTTCTGCCGGTGCAAAACAAAGGCTCGGGCATATTCTGTATGCGCTTGTGACCATATACCCGTTACTCTTGCAAATTTTTTGATCATTTTATCAATAACCAATCATATCCAATTGATGGTATTGTATTCCCAGCACATATAGGTGTATACTGAAACTGACGGTTATGCAATACCAAAACAAAACCCATACTTATAGCAATAAGGAGCGAGCGAAAAATGAGTACTGTAGCCTACAAGTGCCCCAATTGCGCCTCACCCCTCACCTTTGACGGTGTCAGCGGTAAGATGATCTGCCATGCCTGCGACAGCCAGTTTGAGTTGGCTGCTGTGGAAGCCATGTACGCTGCCCAGACCGGTACCGGCATCGACTTCGACACCCCCGATGAGGGGTATGCAGCCTCTGATGTAGCACAGATGAAGGCCTACCAATGCAAGAACTGCGGTGCTGAGCTGATCACCGAGGGCACCACAACCGCCACCGAGTGCCCCTATTGCGGCAGCCCCACCATCCTGCCCGACCGCATCGAAGGCGGCATCCGTCCCGAGCTGGTGGTTCCCTTCACCATCACCAAAGAAGAAGCCCAGAAGATGTTCGAGGACTACTTTGAGGGCAAAAAGCTGCTGCCCAACATCTTCAAAAAGGATAACCAGATCGCAGAGATCCGCAAGCTGTATGTGCCCTACTGGCTTTTTGACTGCGATGCGGATGCCACCATCATCTACAGTGCAGAAAAGCGCCGCACCGAACGCACCGACGATTGGGAGATCGAGACCATCGAGCACTATATTGTCAACCGCAGCGGCACCATGAGCTTTGAGAACATTCCCGTGGACGGCAGCGTAAAGCTGGATAACAAGATCAGCGAATCGCTGGAGCCCTACGATCTTACCAAGGCCGTGCCCTTCTCCCCCTCCGTGCTCTCCGGCTCGCTGGCCGACCATGCGGACGTGGATGCGGCAGACTGCGAAAAGCGCGCAGTGGAGCGCGTGGAAAAGAGCATCACCAATGCCATCAGGAGCACCGTTACCGGCTACACCAGCGTAACCGAGCGCAGTAAGGGGTTCTCCTCCAAAGGCGGCAAGGTGACTCCCGTACTGATGCCCGTATGGCTTATTACCACCGTGAAGGATGGCAAGACCTACACCTTCGCCATCAACGGCCAGACCGGCAAGCTGACCTGTGACGTGCCCACCGACAAGGGCAAGGCATTCCTGTGGGGCGCCGGCGCTTTCGCGGGCGTGATGGGCATTGGTGCGCTGATCCTGCACCTGATCAAGAAGATGGGCAGCGGCACCATGCTGCTGGTGGGCCTCCTTGCCCTGATCGTTACCTTTGGCGTGATCGCCGGTCTCATCGGGCAGCTGAAGCAAGCCTCCAGCCAGACCAGCGCATCCGGCTATTCCCGCGAGGGCGGTTTGCAGCTGAGCATGGAGCAGGATCTGTACCTTTACACCAAGACCAACCGCAAAAAGATCGAAAAGCAGGAGCAAGCACAATAAAGCGGCTCCGCAACCAGCACAGCAACGCCCGCCTGCGCGGGCGTTGCGTTTTTGCAGCAGCACATCCAGCCGATTCCGGCTCCCTGCCACGCCAAAACAAAGCCCGCATGCATTTCGAATTTTCCGACAGAAATTTTCAAAAAACGCTTGACATTCATTTCAAAAGTAGTATAATGATTTTCGCTGGTTGAAACACGCCGCATGCACCATTAGCTCAGTTGGTAGAGCACCTGACTCTTAATCAGGGTGTCCAGGGTTCGAGTCCCTGATGGTGTACCAAACGAAAATAATCCGAACCGTTTTTTCTGACAGAAAATAGGTTCGGATTATTTTTTGTTTCAGTAATGGAGATATGGCAAGACTCAGTAACTACTATGAAAAACAAAGCAATAAAAGCGCAGGGCATCGTCCGCATGGTACGATGCCCTCAGACTGTTGAAAAATACTTCATAGCACAGCTTTCTTTATTTCATTCTCCCCGGTACTCCCCGATCACCAGCCCACTCTCCCTGGCGCGGACTGCCAGTTCTGTACGGTTGGCAAACTGCGTTTTCTCCCGGATTCGGAGAATGTGCTGCTTGACCCGGGTAACGGAAAGGCAAAGGGTCTCGGCGATGGCTGCGTCGGTTTTGCCGCTTACCAACTCCCTGAGCACCTCCAGTTCCCGCTCGGTAAAATCGTTGCTGAGTGCCGCACCAAGACGGGTGATGGGTGCGGAATCCGGGTAGATGGATTCTCCTGCCATGGTACGATCCATGATCTTGAGCAACGCCTCGGCGGTAGGCTCCTTGTACCAGAAGCTGTCCACCCCGATCTTGCGGGCATGGGCGATGTAGCTGTACTCCGGCTGGCTGGTGATGATGATGATCTTGGTTTGCGGGTAGAGCTGTTTCAGTTTTTCCGCCACCTCGATGCCGTTGGCATCCATGGCGGTGCATACATCCATCAGGATCAGATCCACCCGATTGGTCATGCAGTAAAGCTCTGCCATGGCTGCACTGTCCAGCGAGGGCAGCAGGTGGTAGCTTTGGCTGGTGCTGATAAAGATCTCCAGCAGTTTTCTTGCCATAGGGCCATCTTCCACGATCAAAACGTTATACATCCATCCCCACCCCTTTCTCAAAGATGATGGTCAGCGTAAAGCGCGGTTCCGTTTCCAGCTTCATCTGTCCGCCTGCGGTTTCGATCTTCCTGCGGGCGGTACTCAGGCCGCCACCCTCCGTGACGGTTGCAGTCGGCTCTGTACCATCGTTGGTATAGCGGATGATATAGGCATTCTCTGTATCCTCCACATCGATCCACAGCTGTTTTGCCCCTGCATGGCGTACGGCATTGGTCAGCGTCTCCGCGCCGACAGCGGCCATGAGCTTCCGCTGCTGAGGGCTTTCCGGCAGCTGCCCATTCACATGCACCTGCATGCCGATGGCTTTCGCAGCGTTCCGAAGGCTTGCAAGGGAGTCGGCATCCTGCTGAGGTTCTGCTTCCAGCCGCAGCACGTCGATGTTGCGCTGCCAGATATCGATGATTCTGTTTGCATCGCCGGTCTCATATTGCAGATAATGGCGTGTCATCAGCAAAGCCTGACCGAGGAAACCGTGCAGATTCACGCGGGTCTCCAGCCGCTCCCGGGCAATCACGTACTCGTCCACCTTGTCGCCGTAGGTACGGATACGGGCATTCATTTTTTCCAATTCGCTGTGTTTAAAGCGCAGTTCATCCACCAACTGATGCTGATGGGTGGTATCTGCGGCGGCGATCTGGATAACGCCGTCCAATTCATCCCGGTGGAATGTCCAGATGGTATCATCCGGCAAGCGGAATTCGGGCCGTTCACCGGCGGTGATGCGTACCGCGCCCGCTACCGGCTCCTGACAGACCAACGCCTGCCAGAACAGCTCTGCGTTTTGCAACGCCTTGCCGAAAAGGGCGTGGCTCAATTGATTCATGCGGTGATTGGTGAGCAGCACCAGACCGTTGGGCTGGGAAAAGCACAGACCCGTTTCCAGCTGGTCAAGGCTTTCTTTGATGGAGGAAGGAGTAATGGCTTTTTGGCGGCGGCTTCGTTGCTCCATCATCACCATACCGAAGAATGCGGCGATGGCCAGCCATACCAGAAGCGAAAAAACCACAGACTGCTGCTCAAACCACAGGGAGATGGCCGGAATATACGCCGGTGCACGTTCTGCCCGGATAACGGAGGCGTACAGAAGCAGCATGGCCGCAACGACCGCTGTGCATACCGGCAGAGCGATCAGCTTGACCGTTCCTTGCTTTTTGCCCACCAGGAGACAGGTGCAGATACCCGCCGTCATCGTCAAAAACAGCAGCGTGGCAATGATGGTTTTCAAGTGCATGGGGAGCGATGCGTAGGTCATCATGCCTTTGCACCTCCCTGCAACACAGCTTCGATCAGCAAATCCTCATCCTGTACCTCGCAGGTGACGGTACCGCCCTCCAGCGTCAGGTTCAGCGGTTCGTTGACCGCTTCCTTGCAGCCCGCTTGAATGCGCAAACGCAGAACCCCATCGGTATACGATGCCGTAACCACCATGGCACTCAGCTTGCTTTGCAGCGTCTCCGTCACATTCTCAAACAGATCGTACATGGCAACGATCTGCTCAACGGCAGCCTGCCCGTCGCAATGGCAGTCCAGATAGGTGATCACGCCGCACAGGCGCAGGTTATCCAACGATTCCCGCAGGCAGGATTCCAGTTCCCGTGCAGCTACCGTTGCCTTTTCTTCCCCCAGCAGGATCAGATTGGCACGGCGTTTGATGTATGCGCTGATGACGCACACCTGCGACAGCAGCGCATTGGCCGCCTCCGGATGCTCCCGGCTTTGCTGCAAAAGTGCATCTGCCTTGTTCAGCTGTGGTGCGATCTCAAGCGCGATCCGGTCGTACAGGCGGCTCTTTTCTTCGGTCTGGAGGCGGCGTTCCCTGAGCTCCACCTCGGCCTTCATCAGGTCGTAACGTTCACCCAGCATATCGTTGGCATCCCGCAGATGCTCTGCCAGATCGTTGATGGTCCTTACATCGTCCTGCCAGTAGATATGGCCGCCGTGGATGGCCTGATGGTGCAAAAGGGTATCGCCCAAATCGACGGCTTCATGCTGCGCTTGTTCCATCACCGCTTTTTCCAATGGTGCAGCGTTGGCAGAGGTGTAGTAGGTCTGCCCCTGCCCGTCCACGATCCGGGCTGCAATGGTGGATCTTTCAAACAGCCCGCGGTAATTCATGTTGGAGGAGATCAGACCGCTCTGGATGGCTCCCTCCAGCAGCAGGACGATGAAGATGCAGTCCACTGCTGTCAGGTCGCCCACGTAGAGCTTAGCGCTGTAACCAGCCCAGAAGAGAATGGCAAATATCGTAACAAAGAGCGGCAACCGCTGAAAATTCTTGCTGCCCGGTACACGGCTCTTGAACAACAGCATCACCGCAAAGAGCATGGCCAGCACCACAAACCATGCCATCTCAAAGATGTACATGAAACCGTAGCCATAATCACTATTGTACAATTCGAAGCCATTATGGAAGGTAAAAACGAGCTGATGCAGGTCGTTGGTCATGACCATTGCGATCAAGAAAAACGCCGGAATGAACAGATACTTCATCCACCGGGGCGAATGATATCCCTCGGGCTTACCGATATGATCTACCACAAACACGCCGATCAGCAGCACCAGCACCATGGGAATATAGTAGCTGTACCAGCAATAGCGGCCAATTGGTCCGGTGACGATGACATAGTCATATTTGATAATGCGGGCGACCTGCCAGAAAAGCAACAGCCCGCCGACGCTCAGCAGCATCTTCTGAATGGCGGTGTTCAGGATGCGCTGCCGGATGGATATACACCAGAGCAGCGTCAGCGTTACCTGAATAGCCCAGCGCAGGGTCATCATAGCGATGGCCGAAAGGGCGTTTTCTGTCATGGGGTGAAACACAGACCGCAGTGAATAAGCAAACAGCAATGCGGCTGCGATCAACAGCAAATAGGTAACAGAACGTTTTTTGGACAGCGGCATAGGTTTTCTTCCTTATATACAATATCGGCAGTTATCCATGTTCCTTATCATTTTGATTATAGCAATTTCGCATATATTTGACCACTATACAAAAGTATCTTTTTTCCACGCCAATCGGAAAACAGTACTTTCGTGTAGTTCCGAAAAAGCGACCCGATTGGTAAAATAAAGCTGAAAAGGTATCTGTGGAGCCAAATGAATACACAAGACCATAGCATGGTTGAAAGGAGGAAGCCATGAACAGACATGTTATCCTGCTGTGTCTTCTTTTGGGGGCAGCATTCCTGCTGGGCGGATGCCAAAAACCTGTGCTCAACGGTAAGGAGCCTGCCGAACACGGCGTTCCCGATGCCGCATTAACGGAGTTTTCTTTCTCGGAAAGCAACTCTTACTTCAAACGGGTGCAGGGCTACGAATTCCGTGCTGAAGACGGTAAGTATACCGCCTACTTCTGGTTTGCCAACGAAGAGGAACCCTACCCCATTCCGGTGGATGAAGCATGGGTGGATACGCTGAACGGTTTCATCTTCCAATACGGTATGCTGGCTTGGGACGGCTTCAGCGGATCCGATTCCACATTGCTGGACGGAACCCACTTCGATGTAAGCTTCTCTTATGCGGACGGTACTGCTGTCCACGCCAGCGGATACGGCAAATTTCCCAGTGGATATGGCGATGCCTCCAACGCTATTGATGCACATTTCATCCAGCTGTTGCCGGAAGACATGCGCGACTGGTAATGCACCTGTGCACCGTAAGATGGTCAAAACCATCATCAGAATAAGAACCAAACAGATCAAAACATGAAAGGATCGATCGTAATGAAGAAGTTTCTGAGTTTCCTGCTGGCAGCCATGATGCTGCTCAGCTGTCTCCCCGCTGTGGCAGCAGCAGAAGGATTCCCCGAACTGGACAGCAGTGCTGCCTGGGACTATATTGGCGACTGGTTTGGTGTATCCGGTATGGACGTCATGGGCGACCCGACCGCCGATTATCCCGAACTCAAGCTTTGCCTGTATTTGAACGGTCTTGGCGACCTCTATCTGGATGGTGGCAAGAAGGAAATTGTTGGCTGGTATGCGGAGGATGAAATGGTATTCGTCGCCCGTACTGTGGACAACGTTCCACAGGCTGATCAGATCTTTGCCTTTGCCTATAAGAATGAAACCGGCCGTCTGGTGGTGAATCTGGGCGACTGTTCCGTCATCTGCGAGCAGGAAGGCGAAGAATACCTGGATGTGACCTGGCCTGCCTTTGACGCTGAAGACGCCAAGTACTATATCGGCGCCTGGAAAGCTGCCGAATATCTGGTGGCTGGCGAAAGCTATCCTGCTGAAGCAATGGGAGAAATGATGTTCGTTTTGAATGATGACGGCACCGCGCTGTCCATTGAAGGCGAAGAAGAACCCTACGAACTGCGCTGGTATTCCGATTATGCCGTGGCTTATATCGGTGAAAATCCCCTGGAACTGTACGAAATCAGCTTTGACGGTCAGGGAAATATTTCTGTGAAGCTGGATGCGGAAACCACCGTCATCATGGCCCCCACGGAATATGACCCCAATGCCGCCGCTGCTGCCGAAGCTGCTGAAACCGGCACCATTCTGGGTACCTGGGAAAGCAGCGACAGAACGGTGGAAATCACCGAAGACGGCAAACTGACGCTGGTGTACAAGGAAGACGGCTACACCAACCATATGCAGTGGGAAATCGTGGACGGCATGCCCACCGTCACTTTGGGCACCTGGTCCGATTCCACCATCCAGTTTGTGGACGGCTACCTGATCATCGATTATTCTGTTGAACAGAAACTGACCCGTGTGGGTGAAGTACCCTCCATCTATGTGGGCCCCGGCGGCTTTAGCGGTGTCAGTGATGAGGCTGCGCCCTTTATCGGCAACTGGGAAGAAGAAAATGACTACGGCGTGCTGACCTTCAATGAAGATTACACCGCCGTGATGAATTTTACCGACGGCCGCGTGTATGACATGAACTGGAAAACCACCGAAGACGGCGCCATGTTCACCAGCGGCAACTGGTTTGACACCGCCATGGTCATCGAAGACGAAAACACCCTGAACATCGGCGACGGCTGGATGATCCTCTACCGCGAGGGTACCCAGGACAGCGGCGATGAAATGCCCGTTGCTCAGCCCATCGGCGCGGAGGGCGAAGCCTACTTCGGCACCTGGACCATGGACCTGGGCGGCATGGCCATGAACCTGACCCTGAACCAGGACGGCACCTGCGCCATGGAAATGTTTGGCGAATCCGAGCCTGGCGTGTGGTTCATCGTGGATGGCAAGGCCAACGTCATGGGCGACGAGATCTACATTGACGACGATGGCAATCTGGTCGTGCCTGCTGCCGATATGGTCTTCACCAAGGCCGGCGGCGCTGCT
>JAZQHO010000130.1:0-16522 GCA_045540635.1 Candidatus Limiplasma sp. | reverse complement strand
GACCAGAAGGCCACTCTGGACTTCCTCAAGTGGGTCGTTACCTCCGAGGAAGGCACCACCATGATGGCTGAGCAGTTCGGCCCCATCCCCTTCAAGGCTGCCAAGGCTTCCGAGAACGTGTTCTTCAACGATGCCAACCGCTACATCAGCGAAGGCAAGTACGTTGTATCCTGGGCCTTCAACCACACCCCCAACGTTGACACCTGGCGCGCTGGTGTTGTGGCTGCCCTCACCCAGTATTCCGCCGGTACCGGCTCCTGGGACGACGTGGTAACTGCTTTTGTGCAGGGCTGGGCTACCCAGTATGCGCTGCAGTAAGCAGACAGCAAACACATAACCTCACGGGGAGCGGGCTCGGCCCCGCTCCCCGGTTTTTTCTCCCACTACTTTGATACAGGAGCGGCTGAACATGAAAAAGCAAAGAAGCTCTGCGGCTGTGAACTCCAAACTCATTCGCCGCCCCATACAGAGAATGTTCCCGATTTTTCTTCTGCCCACGTTCGCGGCATTCTGCGTGGGCTTTCTGTGGCCGTTCATCCACGGCATCTATCTTTCCTTCTGCAAATTCACCATCACCAGCAATGCCAAGTGGGTGGGGCTTGATAACTATGTAAAGGCCATCAAGGATCCCGGCTTTATGCACGCCTTCTGGTATACGGCGCTGGTGGCGGTCACTTCGCTGGTCATTATCAACCTGCTGGCCTTTGCCGTTGCCTATGCGCTCACCCGGGGCATCAAGGGTTCCAACCTGTTCCGGGGCGTGTTCTTTATGCCAAACCTGATTGGCGGCATCGTGCTGGGCTATATCTGGTCCACCATTTTTGCTGGCATTTTCTCCCGCTATGGCACCTCCATGGTGCTGGATGCCAAGCTGGGCTACTGGGGTCTGATGATCGTGCTCAGCTGGCAGCAGATCGGCTATATGATGATCATCTACATCGCCGGTCTGCAGTCTGTGCCGGAGGAGATGCTGGAGGCTGCGCAGATCGACGGTGCCAACGGCTGGCACACGCTGTGGCACATCACCATTCCCACGGTGATGCCCTCCATTACCATCTGCACCTTCCTTTCGCTGACCAACGGCTTCAAGCTTTTCGACCAGAACTTGGTGCTCACGGGCGGCCAGCCCTTCGCTTTCCAGGCCGACGGTTCGGTGATCCGTACCACCGAAATGCTTGCGCTGAATATCTATAATACCTTCTACCTCAACTCCAAATCCCGCGGGGTGGGGCAGGCCAAGGCTGTGCTGTTCTTTATTCTGGTGGCAGCCATCGCCCTCATCCAGCTCCGGGCTACCAAGAGCAAGGAGGTGCAGCAGTGATGAAGCGTCGCCATTTGGGAAAAACCATTCTCAGCTGGGTCTTTGTGGTCATCTGCATCGTATACATGCTGCCCATCGTTGTGGTTGGCTACAACTCCTTCAAGGAGAACGGCTCCATCAACACCGATACCTTTGCCCTGCCTAATGCGGAGACCTTCATGGGCTGGGAGAACTACAAAACCGGTATGACGGTGGGCGAGTACCCCTTCCTCAAATCGGTGGGGTACAGCTTTGTGATCACCATCCTTTCCGCTGCGCTCATTCTGGTATGCACCTCCATGGCTGCGTGGTACATCTCCCGCGTGGATGATATCTTCTCCCGCATCGTGTACTACCTGTGTGTTTTTTCCATGATCGTGCCCTTCCAGATGGTCATGTTCACGCTGGCCAAAACGGCGAATACCACCGGTCTCAACACCCCGTGGACCATTCCGGTCATCTATCTGGGCTTTGGCGCCGGGCTTGCGGTGTTCATGTTCGTGGGCTTTGTCAAGGGTATGCCGCTTGCCATCGAGGAGGCGGCTGCCATCGACGGCTGCGGCCCCCTGCGCACCTTCTTCAGCGTGGTGTTTCCCATGCTCAAGCCCATTTTCATCTCCGTGGGCGTGCTGGAGATCATGTGGGTGTGGAACGATTATCTGTTGCCCTATCTGGTGCTGGACCGCACCGAGTTCCGCACCATCCCGATCCATATCCA
Source organism: Candidatus Limiplasma sp. (assembly GCA_045540635.1). Lineage (GTDB taxonomy): Bacteria > Bacillota > Clostridia > Christensenellales > Aristaeellaceae > Limiplasma. Next base: position 14,504 of record JAZQHO010000130.1, on the reverse strand, counting down.
GTACCTGCAGGGCAGCTACGGTCACGTGGATCTGGGCGCTGTGATGGCGCTGATCATGATGTCCATCGTGCCGATCGTGGTATTCTACCTGACCTGCCAGAAGTACATCGTATCCGGCGTGATGGCCGGTGCCGTCAAGGGCTGATAAAGCCGAATGGATGCATAACAACAGCCCGCCCCCCTTACCGGGGGTGGGCTGTTGCTATTTGATGCCACGCGCTTAGAAGGAAGCACCGCAGTCCTTGCAGCTAAAGGCAAAAGTCGGGTTGTGACAGCCGCACTTCGGGCACTTCTTGCCACTGGGCGCAGCTGCTGCGGGTTTGGCGGCAACAGGTGCGAGAGCCTGCGCTTTTTTTTCATTGGCCGTGCTGTCTGCGGGATGAGCCTCCTTCGCAGCACCGGCAGCAAGGATACGCAGGTATTCTTTGCTGGCGTCGGTGTCGGAGACCAGCTGCCCGAAGCCGTACAGCAGGAAGTAAACGAGCGGGAAAACAATCAGGCTGCCCACCACCGTGATCACATCGATCACAAAGGAACTGTCGTTGAAACCGATAACGCACGGAATCACGATACAGGCGATCACAGTGGCTGCAATGCCGACGATCAGGTATACCTGTGCAAATGTTTTGATTTTTCCACCGATGTTGTTGGTCATGAGAGATTCCTCCTTTTATTCCGGTAAGGACACTTCGCCCGCACAGGGGGAATATGTCTTTACTTCTTTTTGTTTCTGCCCCGCTCATGCCCGTGGGAGGCGCGGGACGGATGCTCGCCGCCTTTTTCCAGGATCAGGCTGGCGGCGGTGCGGCACGCCAGCAGCGAGCCTGCTTTGTTCCGCCCCTTCAGCACACAATCCACCGCAGCAATGGCGGGGTCGCTGGTTGAGAAAAGCACCTGCAAAGAACCCGGCGCTACCTCTTCGGTGTTGTCGGTGGAAAGCGGGGCAGCAGGCTGCGGGGGAATACCTTCGTCCTGAGGCAGCCGGTAGTGCAGCTGCGCCACTAGCTGTTCCGGATAGAAGGGAAACGTCCCTTCGTGGGAGGCAGACAGGGTAAAGCAGAATTGGCATCCGGTCTCGCTTCTCTCCTGCGGTTCTTCGTGGGTCATGTTGGCCTCAAAGTTGTAGCCGAGAATACGGGAAAGCTGCAGCAGCATCTGCGCATCGGGCAGGGTGCGTCCCTGCTCCCAGTGAGATACGCCTTGCCGGGACATATTCACCAGCGCGGCAAGAGCGCTCTGGGTCATTCCCTTGGCCTTCCGCGCCGCTCTGATCTGCTGTCCGATGGTTGCCATACGATCGTTCCATCCTTTCCGGTCGGAGATTTTGCGTATGACAAAATCGTAAAGCATTTGCCGAAAAAAGACACGCTCTGATCTGTAGCATTTGGCGCTGTAGCGCTCCAAACAATAGCATTTTCGGTTTTTTTGCAGGTTTTTGTATCAAAAAAGCCCCTTGCGGGGCTTGTCAGTACGCCATGGGGAGCAGCGGAGCAGTGATGGTATAGGTGTGGGTCTTGCCGGAGGGATCGGTGGCATGGAGGATGCATTCCACCCGGGTGCTGGTCGTATCGTTGGTGCCGAAATACAGGTGCAGCGGAGAGTCGAGTTTGTTGAGCAGGTCGCTTTCCATCCACGGGCGCATATCCTCGTAAAGCATGATGCTCTTGCTGTTGATGCGCTCATCGGTATAGTAGAGCGTGCTGACCTTCTCCGGCTTCAGCGGCACATCGCTCTCGTTGTGGATGGCGAGGGTAAAGAGCCAGCCGTATCCCTTGTCATCAAAATTGGAAGGGATGTAATCCAAATGGATCTCACCCTCTGCAAAGGAAAGACTGACCTCTGGGGTCTTGGGAAACAGCACGGGCAGCAGAAGGGCAAGCAACCCGATCGCCAGCAGAGCGGCGATGATCGCCGCCCACGGCTTCATGCGCCGGGGTCGCGCCTTCTCCGGGGCTTGGGCAGGCTCTATGGAAGGCTTGACAGCCTGTATGGGATCCGCCAATTCCGGCGCAGGCTCCGGATCTTGAGCCGCCGCAGGTGCGGCGGGCTGCGGCTGGGCGGCATCGGTGGCTTCAGCGGCTTCCGGCATGACGGGGCGCTGATCCTCGAAGTTGTATTCCAGCACAGTGGAAAGCTTGAGCAGCATCTCCGCATCGGGGATGGTGCGGCCCTGCTCCCAGTGGGAGATGCCCTGCCGGGACATATGCAGGGCAGAAGCCAGCGCCTCCTGCGTAAAGCCTTTTCGCTTGCGCGCTTCCCGGAGCTGTTCGCCGATCGTAGCCATGGCCTGCTTCTGCCACCTTTCATCAACAGATATCATCTATTTTACAAGGTGGAGGCGGTAAAAGCAAGCTACTGTCTGTAACCTTTGATGGGGCTTGCATCCGTTTCCGCCCAACCTGTTACATTCCCTTCTGTTTTATTGACAAAGCAACGGCTATGCATTAGTATGGATGATGGTTGACCAGTTTTATCAAGCGGAGGTAGAGACGGATGAACCGTACCGCAAAACATACGAGTATTCTTTTGATCCTGCTGATGTTGTGTGCCCTGCTGCTGCCCGGAGCCCTTGCCGAGGGTGGAGCAGCAATCTCCGGCTGCGCCTATGTGGATCAGAACCAAAACCTGATCTGCGATGAGGGCGAACAGCTGATGACCGGTCTGCCGGTACGCCTGTATGTGCAGGATGGGGAAAAGTGGCAGGAGCAGGATGCCGCCGAGACCGACGAATACGGGCGCTACAGCTTTGAAGGGCTTGAGCCCGGTGTGTATTGCGTGCGTTCGTCCACCACGGCAGAGGGCTATGCGGTTCTGGCAGTGGGGGAGACCGCCCTTCCTGCGGCAGACGGCTCCGGCTTTGAGAGCGAAGCCTTCACCGTCACCGCAGCCGAAAGCTTTCAGGCCGATGTGAGCCTTGGGCAGGCTGCGGTGCTGGAGGTGCTCGTGTTTGAGGACCGCAACAGCGACAGTAAGGTAAGCAAGTACGATGAGGGCATCAAGGGCGTCACCGTGGAGGTGCTGGACGGCGAGACCGTTGCCGCCGCCGGTGAGACCGATAAAAAGGGCAAGATCACCTTTGCCAACCTGAAGCCCGGCAGCTATACCCTGCGTTTTTCGCTGCCCGAGGGCTACGGCTTCTGCACGTTGGGCGAGAACTTCGAAAAGGGCGAGAGCGTCGTAGGCGACAGCGGCAGCCGTACGGCGGTCAGTCAGGCCTTTGCCTTTGCGGCGGGCAGCACCAATGCGCTCAATGCAGGCGTCCGTCAGGTGGGAACCTTTACCGGCCGTGTGTTTGAGGATGCCGACAACAACGGCATCATGGACGATACCGACCCCGGTGTGGGCGGCGTAGGCCTGCGGCTGGAGGGTAAGAAAACCGGCGGTGTCTATGAGCTGCTCAGCAACGAGGACGGCAGCTACTTCTTCGATCTGCTGCCCACCGATACCTATATCTTCACCGCAACGCTGCCCGAGGGCATGATGTATGCCCGCTATGTAAAGGAAGGCGGCGACCTGCGCAGCGTCTTTACCGGCGAAACGCTGGAGCGTGAGTATGCCGTCAGCCCCAAAAAGCGCCAGACCGATAAAAATGTGGGCGTGATCCAGAACGGCACCATCACCGGCAGCGCCTTCTACGATATCGACTACGACGGCATCTGGGATGAGGACGAGCCCGGCTATGCCGGTGTTACCATGGAGGCCTACAAGGTCTCCAACGGCGATCCCATGGGCAAGACCGTTACCGCCGAGGACGGCAGCTTTGCCATTCCCGGTTTGCGCAGCAACGAATACCGCCTGCGGGCGCTGCTGCCTGCGGACGGCAGCAGCTTCAGCTGTCTGCCCGGCGAAGCGGAAGGGATTCTCAACCAGTTCAGCAGCCGCCGCAGGGATGCAACCATCGAGCCTCTTGCCGTGCAGAGCGGCATGGAGGTATCGGCTTATGTGGGCGTTGCCATGGGCGCTACCGTGCAGGGCACCATCTTTGAGGATGCGGATTACAACGGCGTGCTGAATGAAGGCGAGCGCACCTTCTCCGGTGTGCAGGTGCTGCTGGTGGATGAAAACGAGACCATCGTTGCCAAGACCACCAGCGTAGCCAGAGGTGCCTACACGTTGGATGGCATCATGCCCGGCACCTATACGCTCAAGGTCAAGCGCACCCGCAACAACGGCTTTACCCGTCTGCGCCCCGCCGAGGAGGGCGGCAGCTACATCCGGGAGCTGATCGACGGGTATGGTATTTCCGATCCCATGGAGATCACCATGGCGCAACAGCTTACGGGCGTGAATGCGGGCATGCTGCCTGCGGGCACAGTCAGCGGTGTGTTGTTCCACGATCTGAACGATAATGGCCTCCGGGACGATGGCGAGACAGGCCTGACCACCGCACAGGTGCGCCTGCTCTCCGCCGATGGCGAGATCGACCTGATCCGCAGCGTGGCGGAGGATGGCGCCTATCTCTTCGATGGCGTAATGCCCGGTGATTACACCATCACCTTTATGCTGCCGGAGCATACGGAGATCGCTCCTGTGGCAGAGGGCGGCAACACCCTTGCCAATGCAGGCCGGGAGACGGAGACCGCTTCCTTTGCCGTTGCCATGGGCGAGGATGTGGTCTACCCGCTGGTGGGCTGCGTGACCCTTGGCAGCTTTGAGGGCGTGGCTTTCTGCGACAGCAATGCCAACGGCGTGCAGGACGAAGGCGAAAAGGCGCTTCGCGGCGTTACGGTCGCCCTTGCAGGCAGCGGCGAGCCGGTGGAGGCAGTCTCCGGCAAGGATGGCAGCTTCACCGTTACCGATCTGCGCCCCGGTGTGTATCAGCTGACCCTGACCATGCCGGATGGCTATATTTCCAGCGCCAACGCGGGCACGCTGGTGCTTCAGCCTGCTTCCGGGCAGACGGTGGAATGCCCGTGGAGCCTGCTGGTGAGCCGCCAGCAGCTGCCGATCGGTGCTGTAAAGCCTGCCTCCATTGCCGGTACCGTCCATCTGGACGAGAGCAACAACGGCAAGCTGGAGGATGGCGAAAGCATGATGACCGGTCTCCTGCTGGAGCTGATCAACGAAGAAACCGGCGAGAGCCAGACAGTCACCAGCACAGAGGAGGGCTTCCTGTTCGACAGCGTGCGCCCCGGTGTGTATACTGTCAAATTCCAGTTGCCCGAGCAGTCTGAGCCTGCCCGTGTGACCGGTTCCACCTTCCTTTTGAACGGCACTGCCATGGAGCAGACCGGCATAACCGTTACCGAAGGGCAGAAGCTGGATGCACTGGCAACGGCGTTGGTCAGCCGTACCAGCATCGGCGGCAGTCTGCTGCTGAACGATGAGGCGGGGCAACAGCCCGTAGCCGGTGTGGCACTTGCTTTGCTGGACGATGCCACCGGCGAGACCGTAGCCACCGCCACCAGCGATGAGAACGGCGCCTACCGTTTCGACGGTCTCTGGCCGGGCGATTACCGTATTCAGGCCGAGCGTGCCGAGAATGCCATTTTTGTTCGCCCGGACGATCCCAACTATCCGGCGGGTGCCAGCATCATCCAAACGGATGACGGCGAAAGCAGCGTCATCACGCTGCAGATGGCACAGCACCGCCTCAGCGAAAACATTCTGTACATCCGCACCGCCAAGGTGGGCGATCTGGCGTGGTTGGACGAAAACGCCAACGGTCTGCTGGATGGCAATGAGCGCCGCCTCCCCGGTATCCGGGTACAGCTGATGCAGAACGGTCAGGTGGTCTATGAGACCGAGACCGACCTGTACGGTTACTACCAGTTCGACCATGTGTACCCCGGCAGCTACATCCTTCTGGCCAGCGCCTACGATGCGCTCACCATCACCACACCGGTTCCGGCGCTGCGCATCATTTCCAGCTGTCTTACCGGCGGCGATGGCGCAAACGCTCAGAGTGATCTCTTTACTGTAGAAAGTGGCAGCATTACCAACGATTTCGATCTGGGTTATGTACTCCTGCCCGGAGCGGAGCTGCCCGATCTGCCCGTTGCCCCCGGCAGGGATTGGTCGGATTGGAATGCCCAATACAGCTCCATGCAGGATTGATCGCTAAGCACCCCGAATGTGAAAAAAACAGCCCCGGCTTTGCGAAAAGCCGGGGCTGTTATGTGTTTTGAGGGCCGCAAGCGGCGTTTGCAGGTGTGGACTGCTTATGGTTTTTTACAAGGGTAAGGTTCTACGATATCGGTCCGCTCCAGCAGATAATCCACGCTTGTCTGGTACAGCTCTGCCAGCAGCATCAGATCGCCGGTGGATGGTATGCGTACGCCCCGTTCATATTTGGAAAGCAGGCTTTGGTCGATCCCTGTGGCCATATAGACAGCTACCTGTGTCAAGCGCCGCAGCTGCCGTATAGTGCGCAGGTGGCTCATGAACATCCCTCCATCATTACATGATGGCATAATTGTTCTTGACGGATAGGACAAATGGTACTATTATGAACAAAAGCAAAAAGGGAGTTTTTGTATGGATTATACCTATTTGGGCGTACAGATACGGCACTACAGACGGCAAAAAGGTCTGAATCAGGCGCAGCTTGCCGAAGGGGTCGGTTTGTCTGCTGCTCATGTGGGTCATATCGAGCGTGGTACCCGCAGAGCCAGTTTGGAGACGGTGGTCGCCATCAGCCGCATGTTGGATGTATCGCTGGATACCCTCATTTTTCCGGAAAAGCATCCCAGCAGCACCGCTGTGATGAGCCATGCCCGCCAGCTGGCAGAAAAACTTTCGGAAGCGCAGGAGCTGGCAGCACTGCTGCTCAGCGGGCATGCTGCCGATTGAGCAGCAGAAGCACCATCACCGTCATATCGTCCCGGGGCGTTTCGCCACATGCCAAGAGCGCCGCACGCAGCAGTGCATCCGCCATGCGCTGCGGCTGTATGTACAGACTCTCCAGTATGGCGTGTTTCAGATCCTCCTCATCCCGGAAGGCTTCAGCTACGCCGTCGCTCATCAACAGAAGAATATCTCCGCTGTGCAGTGTGTATTCCACATGGCATGGTTTGGCCTCCTCCAGTATGCCCAGCGGCAGCGAGGAGGCCTCCACTTTTTTCAGATGGTCGCCCCGCACCACCCATGTGGCGCAGGCGCCCAGCTTTTCGCACAACACGTGCCCCGTCCACAGATCCACATCACACAGGTCTACAGTGCTGAAGCATTCCTGTCCCGCACTGAGCATGATGCCGTTTACAGCAACAATGGCCTGCCTGCGGCTGTAGCCTGCCTCCAGAAGCAGCTGGAGCAGCTCCAGCGTTTTTTCGCTCTGGTTGTGTGCTTCCTGCCCGTGCCCCATACCATCGCAGAGCACCATGAGCAGCCGCCCGCCATCGCAGTGTTTTGCCACGCATGCATCCCCGCTGATGCTGTTGCCGCCTGCGCCCATGGCGGCGGTACCGACGGTGGCACTGTAGACCGGGGTCTCCTCCAGTTCGATACGCCCCTTCTGCGCCCGGGTAATGGAAAGGGAGAGATCTTCCTTTTCGGCCAGATGAGCCACCAGCCCCTCCACGGCGCGACGGCCGCTCAGCAGAGAGTTCATTTCCAGCGCTACCTGCAGGTGCCCGTCCACCCGGCGGGCGTAGCACAGGCGTGCCGGCAGGCGCAGCTCGTCCAGCGCCAGTGAGATCACATGCGCCGCTTGCAGGTCTCCGGCACTTTGACCGGCTGCCAGCGCACTCAACTCGCTCAGTGTGCCGGACATGGCGCAAAGGTGGGTCATGGTCAGCGTCTGCTCGTATTCTGCTTTGCGCTGCCGGTAGCGGCGCTTTTTTTGCGCTACCACCGCCTGCCGTGCGGTCTGATCGATCTCTCCGGCCCGAAGGCAGCCGTGGCGGCGCAGGGCGGGCAGCGCAGCTGCTGCCACTTCCACGCCCTCCCGAGCCAGCTCCATGCTTTGATTCATCAGCTCCTCTGTGGTTTTGCGTGTACGGTTCCAGCACATCTCCCGGTTGGCACAGGAGGCGCACAGCAGTGTTCCCAGTGCTTCACTGTCCTCAACCGACAGCTCATCCGGACGGGGCAGGGCACGGGCGATCTCATCCACCGCATCCCGCATGTGGGCAATGCGCTGGCTCACAAAGTCGTTCTCCATAGGGGCATTGCCAGGCAGGAGACCGCTCAGGTACAGCTCGGCTTTGTCTCGCAGGCTGCGTATGCAGAGCGCATGCAGAGCGCCGCCCAGCAAGCCCGTCAGCCACGGGATCGGCTGGCGGTATGCAGGGGTCAGAGAGCCTGTGAGCAGGCAAATAACTGCACACAGGGGCAGCTGTAGCCAGCGCATGCCGGCAATGCCCCGCACTCCACCCAACAGCCCGCACAGGCACAGGGGGAACACCAGCCTGTAATCGTGCCCGCTCATTACCAGTACAAAGCCGCAGATCAATCCGGCGGCTGCACCGAAGCCGGAACCGTTGACCACAGACGCCATCAATACAGCGGCAACAGCGAACAACTGCCCCAGATTGATGTTGGCAATGCGGAAGAATCCCAGCGCCGATAGCAGCATAAGACACATCAGCTGCGCTCCAAAGCGCTCCCGGGCACGTGGCTGAGCATAGCATTCCTGCCATTCTTCAAAACTGTGGTGCATTACAAAGGCACAGAGCATCCCCAACGGCAGTGCCGCTGCAGCGGTGATTGCATCCCATGCCGTGCCGGTGAAACAGGCACCGATCAACCTTGGCAGCAGCCCCATTAGTGTATAGAGTGCAGCACTGATGTTGCCGGAGGGAAGCCGCTTTTGCAAGAAAAGCCAGACCGCTGCACAGCCCGCGTACTGCCACCAGTCTGCAGGAAGGCCCCAAAGCAGGCGCAGCGTAAGCGAGGCGGCCAGTCCAAGCAGTGCAAACAGATCCGGCTTTTCCTTGCGTGCGGTCAAATAGGCAGCGGCAAAGGGGGAGGGAATATCAAACCAGCGTATAAAGGGCAGCAGCATCAGGCATAAAAAGGAAGCCAGTGCCGGATAAACCGCACGGCAAAAAGCAGGCAGCCTTTCCGGCAGGCTGCCGAATAAGCGCGTTTTGTTGTCCTCAGCCTTGTGTGGGACAGGGATCATGGCAGCATCCTCCTGTGATAAGTATACACGCAGTATATCGGTGGCATATTTTGCAACCTGTCGGTTTTCTCTGCAAAATATGTCTTTCGGTCGCGCTGTTTCGGCAGGGCAGAATAGCTCTGCCGTTTTTAGCACAGTCTATGCGAAAAAGGAGGGGGTCGAAGCCATGAAGAAAAAAGCGGGCTGGCTTGTGCTCACGATTATCGCTGTGGTGGCGGGCAGCATGCTGGCATTTGCCAACCAGATCACCGAGGGGCCGATCGAGCGGCGGAATATGGAACAGGCGCATGGTGCGCTGATGGAGCTGTTCCCGGAGGCGGAAAGCTTTGCGGAAATGCAGATCACCGAGGGGGATGAGCTGCTTTCGGCCTATACTGTGGAAGCGGGCGGGCAGCCGCTGGGGTATGCGGTAACGGTGGCAGCTCATGGGTATGCAGGACCCATTGAAGTCATATCCGGGTTGAATACCGACCTGTCGCTGCGGGGCATCCGCACCGGCGGCAGCGGCTTCAAGGAGACCGAGGGGCTGGGCTCCCGGGTGAAGGAGCCTGCCTTTACCGACCAGTTTGCAGGCAAGACTCCGCCGCTGGCGCTGGGCAAAGAGATCGAAGGCATCTCCGGGGCAACGGTATCCAGCGGAGCGGTGGTGGCAGGCGTCAATCAGGCAGCGGACTGGCTGCAAGGGCGTATGGGTGGCGGTCAGGGCGGGGCGGTACCGTCTGCTACTGCGGCTGCACCGGCCCCGTCGGCTGCACCCGCAGCGGAGGGGCGTACCGCCAATGCCAGTGTTATCGGCTATGCAGGCCCTGTGCTGGTGCGCCTGACGCTGGATGAGAATAATGCTGTTGCGGCGCTGCGCATCGGCGAGGAGCGTATGCTGGAGACCGTCGGGCTGGGTGCAAGGGTAGCAGAGGAATCCTTTGCACAGCAGTTTGTCGGGCTTGTGCCGCCTATCGACGAGGGCGATATCGAGCTGATCGCCGGAGCCACCATCTCCTCCCGGGCAGCGTTGGAGGCGGTCAATCAGGCTGCTGCTTTTCTGATGCAGCCTGCACAGTAGCGACGTTTATCGTGCCAAAGAGAGCTTTTCCGCCACAGGGAAACCGCAGCTGTACGGCGTATCCCTTCAGTGAGAACAAAGGAAGGTGGGATGTGCCGTGCAGCTGCTGCTTGCCATGAGGGATCCGCTCCGTGCAGAGCATGTTGCCACGCTGCTGTACAGCCGCCGGGAGGAATGGCAGATCACTTGCTGCCACAAAGAGCGGCAGCTGTTTGATCTGTTGGAGGAAAGCCGCTTTGATCTGTTGCTTTTGTATATGGGCGTGCAGACCGACCAAAAGGTGATCGCATGGCTTGGCAAAGGACATGTTCCTTGCCTGCCGGTGGTGCTGCTTTTGGCAGAACCGGGCAGCCGCCTGCAGCCGGTGCCGGATTGCATCGCCCCAACCACTGCCACCGCAGCCCAGCTGTGCAAGCTGCTGGAGACACTTGCCCAAAAGCCGCTGCCGCATCTGGCATTGCAGATGCAGCAGCGGCTCAGGCTGGTTGCAGAAGCTTTTCTGGATGAGCTGGCCATGCCAAAGGAGCTGAATGGGCGCACCTATGCGGCATGGCTGCTGGCGCGGCTTTTGCCGTTGCGCCTTGCGCAGCGGCAAAAGGCAGGGGATTGGTACCGCCTTTGCGCTGCAAATCACGGCACTACTCCGGCAGCAGTGGAGCGCTGTCTGCGGGTAGCGGTAGAGAGCGTTTTTACCCAAGGGAATATGCAGGCCATAGAACGCTGCTTTGGCGCGACGGTGGATCCCGAGAAGGGGAAACCCACCAATCGCGCCTTTTTGCTCAAAGCAGCGGAGTACCTGCGCCGGACGCATTACTCCTTAACGGATACCCGCTCGCTGAACAGCAGCGAGATGCACCACAACCCGGCTGCGCCCACCAGTGTGTAGACGATACGGCTGATGGTGGCAGCCTGCCCGCCGAAGAGATAGGCGACCAGGTCAAACTGGAACACACCCACCAGCGCCCAGTTGATGGCACCGATGATGACCAACGCCAGCGAGATCTTATCAAGCATGGCTTTTCCCTCCTGTTTTGAAAATGTGGGAGGAAGCACGCAGTGCCTCTCTCTACCGAGAGGATGCACCGGGCAGCGCCGCTTTATACACCTGCCGGGGGCAGAAGCAGGCCTGCGCATCCTCTCCCGCAAGCAGAATGCGCTGCTTCCATGGCTCCTGATGCTCCATCAGGCATACTTTTCCACATAGGGTATCGGAGACCAGCAGCAATGCCCCATTTACCTCCAGATGCATGGCGAGGGGCCATTCAGGGCGGTTCCACAGCAGCTTACCTGTGCTTAGCTCCGTTTTCATCAACCCATCCGGAGTGCTCAGCAGTGCGGTCAGCCCGTCCGGGCATACGCACAGCCCGCCGGGCTGACCCGGCAACCGGAGTCGCTCTCTGGGACGCACGCCGCCGGGCGGCAGTGTGTAGAGGATGGTTTGCAGCTCGGTGCCCTCAGCCGCGCACAGCAGCGCAAGACCGCCCTGCCAAAAGGCAGCGGCAAAACAGGGGTGCCGGGTATGGATGGTACGCAGCGGCCACAATTCCGGCGCTGTGAACAGCATGGCTTCGCTGGTGGCACCACCTGCCACCAGCAGCTTCCGCCCGTCACCGCTGATCTCCAGACTGCGCGGAAACACTCCAGCCGGCATGGCATATAGCAACTCACCGTTGCCCAGATGCAGGGTATGCAGGCAATCCGCTTCGGTGCTCAACTGGTAGAGATAGCGCCCGCAGGGGGAGAGGCGCATGCCGCCCAGGGCGGGCAGCGAGGGCATTAGCAGCCGTTTCTCTTCTTTTCCCGGATGGATGCACAGGCAGTCTCTTCTGGTGCGGCAGGCAAACAACAGGTGTCCGGCTCCTGCACAGGGGCAGTACGGAGCCGGAAAGCAGTTTTTCAACTGTCGCTGCACGCTTCCGGTCAGATCAGTCAACAGTACGCCCGCCTTGGAATCTGTGATCAATACGCCCATTTCACCGCTCCCTTCTGCTCCCATACAGCCACCCTATGCCCTTTTCAGGACAATGTGAAAAAAACATGCAGGAAAAAAGGCGCAAGACGTCGAATATATGATTTTGGCTTATTATGTGTTTGCCTCAGAAGGAGCGAAGTATTATGCAGTACCGTACCAAGGGCACCTGTTCCAGCGCCATCGAACTGGAGATCGAAAACGGCGTTATCACTCATTGCAAGTTTATTGGCGGCTGCCGCGGCAACACGCAGGGTCTGGCCAAGATGGTCATCGGCCAGAATGCAGAAGATGTTATGCAGCGCCTGCGGGGCATCGAGTGCCGCGGCACCACCTCCTGCCCCGACCAGCTCAGCCGCGCCATCGAAGAATATCTGGCAAAGTAAGGAGAACCCAGCCTTGGAAGAGATCAAGTCTATGAAGTTTACCGATGCGGATCTTAGCGAAGAGATCGTTAAGGCCGTGGAGAAAATGGGCTTCAAGGAAATGACGCCCGTGCAGGCCAAGACCCTGCCCCTGATGATGGAGGGCCGGGACGTGATCGCCATCGCTCCCACGGGCACAGGCAAGACCTGCGCCTTCGGCATCCCCATGCTGGAGTATATCAACCTGAATGACAAGCGTGTGCAGGAGCTGGTGCTTGCGCCCACCCGCGAGCTGAGCCTGCAGATCACTGAGGAGCTGCGTGCACTGGCACGTTTTATTCCCGGCGTGCGCATTGCCTGCCTCTACGGGGGACAACCTATCGTTAAGCAGATCAGTCAGCTGAAGCAGAATCCTCAGATCGTGGTGGCTACGCCCGGCCGTCTGCTGGATCATATGCAGCGTGGCAATGTGCGGCTGGACAGCGTGCACACCATGGTGCTGGACGAGGCCGACGAGATGCTCAACATGGGCTTTGTAAGGGACGTGACCAAGATCATCGAAGCCACGCCCAACGACCGTGAGTTGGTACTGTTCTCCGCTACCACCAATCAGGATGTGATGACCATCGCATGGAAGTATCAGCAGGATCCTGTGGAGGTGGTCATCCCCGCCACGAAGGAGAACCGCCCCCAGATCACCCAGTATGTGATCAACACCGAGCGGGAGAGCAAGTATGAAAACCTGCTCTACCTGCTGGACAGCGATCAGTACCAGCGTGTGATGGTGTTCGTCAACACCAAGGATATGACCCAGCGCCTCTGCAAGCGTCTGAAGGATGCCGGCTATCCTGCCGACTGCCTGCACGGCGATATGCGCCAGAGCGCCCGTAATCAGGTAATGGACGGCTACCGCAAGGGCCGGTTCCAGATCCTTCTGGCTACCGATGTGGCTGCCCGCGGCATCGATGTTGATGATGTGGAAGCTGTTATCAATTACGACCTGCCCAACGAAAACGAGTATTATCTGCACCGCATCGGCCGCACCGGCCGTGCCAAGCGGCAGGGTGTGGCGTTCACACTGCTTACCTACACAGAGAGCGTGCGCTTTGATGCGATTCTCAAATACATAATGGCGCAGCCCGTACCGCTCAAGTTCAACGAACTGGGCATTCTGGTCAACGAGAACGAGGAACCGTTCTTCGAAGACATGTAATTACGATTGGAGGCATTTGCTATGGGCATCATCCCGTCCCGTAATCTGGAGGATCAGCGCCGCGAAGAAAACGGCGTCGTCTATTTTGACCGCGGCACCATTGAAGGTAAGGATGGCCGCAAGTACGACCGCTATGCCATCCAGACCCACTTTGTACAGGTGGGCGAGAGCCAGCAGGAGCTGGTGGAAAAGTATGTGCGCCCCCTGTACCGGGAAGGCGACATCCTCTCCTTCGGCTCAAAGGTCATGTGCATGTGCGTCAAGTCTGTCAAGACCCGCGATGAGGTGAAGCCCGGCTTCTGGGCCAACCTGCTGTGGCGCTTTGCCGGCATTAACCATACCGGCGTTGGCGCTCACGAGCCCTATAAGATGCAGATGATCATTGATATCTGCGGTCTGCCCCGGGTGCTGCTGGCCGCTTTCCTCAGCGCCGTTACCAAGCCCTTCGGCGTGCACGGCGTGTTCTGGAAGGTGTGCGGCCACGGCGTTGCCGGTATCGACGGTTTCTACACCCGCTCCAGCTTCCAGCTGTACCACGAGCTGGCGCTGGTTAACCCCGATAACCCCGATCAGCTTTGCGAGGAGCTGTCTCAGCAGACCGGTATGCCCGTTGTGCTGATGGATGCCAACGATATCCAGCGGGATCAGCTGGGCAAGAGCAGCAACATGCCCCTTACCGATGCCCAGATCCAGGATGCCATGGCGGACAACCCCAGCGGTCAGGGCGATGAGCTGACCCCCCTCATCCTCATCCGTCCCGTGCAGTAAGAAGATAACAGCAAAAGCCCCACGCAGGGCAGGTGCAGCGGTCGGCAGGGACTGGGGGGGCTTTG
>JAZQHO010000129.1:0-8680 GCA_045540635.1 Candidatus Limiplasma sp. | reverse complement strand
GTTGATTTGGGGCGGGGCACACAACCCCTCCGACGCTTCGCGCCACCTCCCCTTACAGCGGGGTGATGGAAAGGAAGGAGTTATCCTTCACATTACATCATAACGGTCGTGTATCCGATACAAACGACCAATGATAAACCGAAACAGCAAGCAGGTCAAGGCTTGCGGTTTCTTGTACTACTATGATAAAATGAACACGAGAATGATTGCATCTCAAATTGGAGGTACATAATGCGTACAAAATTCGTCAGATGGTTTCAGCAAAATGCGATTGCTGTTTTTCTTTCTATCGCTTTTGTAGCCGTATATATCGCAAAGGAGATTAAGCCAGAGATCAATGATATGCTTGGGGCTTGCAGCCTTAGATTCATCAATGGAGAATACTACCGCTGGTTTACTTGTTCGTTTCTTCATTATGGGCTGTACCATTTGTTGGGAAATATTGCTGGTTTGCTGGCTGTCGGCTCTTTGATAAGTCCATTGATCGGAAAATGGAAAACACTGTTCTTTTTCTTTGCCAGCGATTTTTTGGGTGGAATCACATTTTCTTGGATCGTGTCAAGTGCAGAACCCAGCTACGGAGGAGGCGCATCTGGAGGAATATTTGCGCTGATTGCTGCACTTATCGTGTGTTATCTCCGTTTTCCAGAACAATTCAAATTCAAATGGTACAGAGCAGATGTGTTAATCACCATCGTTTATTTCTTTGTAGCGAATGACAACTGGTCTTCTGTTTTAACGCATATGTTTGGCTTTTCTTACGGCATTGTTCTCTCTTTTGTTTTTGTTGTTCTTAGATTGATAAAGGTGCCTTGCAATCAGATTGAGAATACCGATATGGTCGGGTAAATCTGTTGTTGCGTAATGCACAGGTTAGCCTTTCTTGCAGTGAGAGGGCGCAATGATACGCACTGTATCCGTGCATTGCGGTTTTCTACCACATAGGGAAACGAGCACCCGGTACGTTACCGGATGCTCGCCTTTTTCTTGTCGGATAAATTGTTCCTTAAGAATCCTCCCATCACAGGGGAGGCTTAGGACGGGATCTCAGCCCCGGCAACCCTGTTCGGGAGGCAGGAGATGCATCCGCAGCCAACAGCCGGCCCGCACGCGACGGTAGAGAGCGACGTCAAATCCCCTGCCCTTTTTCGGGGCGGATGAAGGGAGCACTGCGGAGATTAACAAAAACGAAGTGTGTCCAGCTACTGCGGATGAACCGTTGATTGCGACCGCCGCCACGAAAAAGGGCTTTCATGGGATTTGACCAAAGCGAACGTGTCGCTGTTTTCTGGTTACTCTTTTGCGTCAAAAGAGTAACCGCAGGTGTGGAGCGCGGAGCCCCACCCTGTTGCTCGCAGCGGAACTGCGGGTTGGCTTCCCGCGGGGCGTACAACCCCTCCGGCGCTCCGCGCCACCTCCCCTTACACAGGGGAGGCTGGGGGTGGGCGCTGCCCCACCTCCCCTTACACAGGGGAGGCTGCGCGGCTTGGCTCCCGGCGGCACAACCATTCCTCACTCCCCATCAAAACAAACAGATGTAACCGTCCTTGCGGGCAGCTCCACATCCAGCAGGATCCTGCCGCTCATGCGCAGGTTCACCTTCACATCCTCCGGGGACTGGTTCAGCAGCAGCACGCCGTAGGAACCATCGGTGTTGCGGCAGGCGGCGGCTTCCACATCCCGCCCGTATACAGACTTGCCGATGCGCACCGCACCGGGACGGAACGCCCCTGCGATCAGGCGCAGATACGCATACATCAGCGTTTCGCTCACAGTGCCGTCATCCTCATACACCAGCGGCGCTCCGAAGCCGCCCATCACATGCCGGGGGCCGCCCTGCCGATCCACGATCATGTTCCAGTCGATCCAGCCCTGCATGCCATGGTTCAGATCACCGATCATATCATGGGCATAGGCCATGGCATCGCTGTGGTCGATCATCTCCGGGGTGGCGGCATCCGCCGCGCCGGCGTTGTTCAGCACCCCGTCCTCCGCAGGGCTCATGGACAGCGCCTTGCCCGGCATGTGCAGGGGGCAGCTCTCCGTATGCATCAGCAGCTTTTCCGGATAGCGCCTGCCCAGCAGCTCCAGCGCCTCAAAATGATCGCCCGAATACCAGTGGAAGGCAAAGCCGTCCACCTTGGCTGCCGCATCCGCATCCGCCATAAAGGCATCGATGTGCTCAATGGCCCGCTCCTTGTTGTGATCCCAGATAAAAATGGCGATGCGCCCCGCCAGACCGGCTTTTTCCAGCTGGGGGTACAGATATTCCTTGAGGAAGGTGCGCTCCTCCTCGCCGCTCCAGAGGCAGCTGTCCCACGCGGTGGCGGCAGAGGCTTCGTTCTGCAGCGACAGCATGCCCACCGGGATGCCCTCCTCCAGATACGCCTTGATGAATTTGACCAGATATTTTGCCCACGGAGCATAATACTCCTTTTTGAGCCGCCCGCCGAAGCAGCGCCCCGGCTTCTCCGTATCGATGCTGATCTGCTGCCCGCCGTAGACCGCCGCATCGTTCTGGCTGAACTCCGGCGGGGTTTTCCACTGCCACGGGGGCGACCAGGGCGAGAGCAGCACCTTCACACCATCCCCCGCCATGGCAAGGGCCTCCTTGACCACCGGCAGCGTCCACTGGCGGTCACGGTCAATGTTGAAGGTCTCCAGCTCCGGGTCGGCGATGGGATCCGCCACCGACTGGTACTCGGAGAGGGAGTAATCGCAGCTGTCGATATGCATGCGAATGAAGCGGGCATCCATCCCGCCGGGGCCGAACCATTTGGCAAGCGCCGCGCGGCGCTCCTCCGGCTGCATTTTGGCCAGCAGATAACAGGAGGCCTCCGTCATGGCGCAGCCCCAGCCCTCCAGCGTCTGAAAGGTATGATCCGGGTACAGCCCCACCACCCGTGCCTCCACGGCCTTGACGAGGGTGCTTTCCTCCACCCATTGCAGCTGCTTTTCCTCCAGCCCGCAGCGCCCGGAAGCCGGATCGAAACAGACCGTCTTTTTGATGATCGCCATAATGGTTTTTCCTCCTGTGTTTGGTTTTTCTTGTTGGTGCTATCATAGCAGATTTGGCGGGGAATGTCTATGCGCTGTACAGATCGGGTCTGCGGTACCGGAACGACAAACACACAAAAATGGGGGGATGTGGATCTGCTCCACATCCCCCCAGTGTATTCAGTTAATCCATGATAGCCTTCAGGTCTTCCTCGTACTGCTTGTACTCGTCGATCGCATATGCGAAATCATCCAAGCCGCGGGCATCGTCACGGTACAGCGCCAAGCCGTTGAAGTACAGGAGCACCTTCGTATCGCCGCCCAGCTGATCCTCAATGCTGATCGCTTCGCCAAGGGTATAGCCGGACAGTTCCTTCTCATCCACCGTGGTGACGGAAGCCAGATCTGCGAAGAAGGTGAAGAAATCGCTCTTCATTTCCACACGATTGCTTGCTTCGTATGTGACCGTTACCTGACCGTCTGCCACATTCACATAAAGCGTACCAATGATGTGCTTGTGTGCTGCGATCAGATCGAAGGTCTGCTCGCCCTCAACGGACAGATCCACGGGGGTGAACATATACCACTCATCGGTCAGATCGGTCATATCCCGGAAGCGGATACCAGCGGTGGTCACTTTGCGGTTTTTCCACTGTGCAAAGGGGATCGCCTGACTTTCGACCACTGCGCCGCATACGGTGCAATACTTCTGCTTCAGACCATCCTTACCATCGGTTGCTTCCTCAACGACCACCCACTCACCGGGCTTGTGACCCAGCGCTGCGATCTCTTCGGTTCTGATCACATCGCCGCAGCGGGTGCAGCTATGGGTCTTAACGCCCTTCTCGGTGCAGGTGGGCTCCTTGGTCACTTTGCCGCCATCGTCCTGATGACCCAGCGCTACGATCTCTACGGTTTTGATCACGTCGCCGCAGCGGGTGCAGGTATGGGTCTTTTCGCCCTTCTCGGTGCAGGTGGGCTCCTTGGTCACTTTGCCGCCATCGTCCTGATGATCCAGCGCTGCGATCTCTACGGTTTTGATCACGACACCGCAGCGGGTGCAGGTATGGGTCTTTTCGCCCTTCTCGGTGCAGGTGGGCTCCTTTGTCACCTTACCGCCATCGTCCTGATGATCCAGCGCTGCGATGGTTTCCTGCTTGGTCTCGTTGCAGCTGGTGCAGGTATAGGTCATCACGCCGTTGTCGGTGCAAGTGGCGGGGGTGGTCACAGTGCCGTTGTCCCAAGTGTGGGAGCAGGCATCGGCAACGATGGTGATCGTCGCACCGGATGCAGACAGGGAGAACTCAGTACCTTCCATCATATTGATACCGGTTGCGGAGGCAGATACTTTTGTGGTACCGGGTTGTGCATTCTCCTTGATCTTGAACTGGACTTTACCAACAGTACCGCCGGAATTACCAGACATGCCAATGAAAGTCATGGATGCTTCTTCAAACTGATCCGAAAGACCGGACTGCCACCCGACATATTCCAATACATCCTTATCATATCTCACTTTGCAATTCCACATCATTGCTTCGTGAGCCTTGAGCTTAATGGCAACAGTTACGGTCTCGCCGGGTTTGGCTTCCAGTGCATATGCGGTTGCACAGCAGAGCAGCAATAGCACCACCAACAGGAAACATGCGATCTTTTTCATTTTGCATACCTCTTTCTTTGTTATTTGAGTTCTACATTCCAACCACTGACATATTTCAGGAGAAGGATCAAGTCAGTCCAACCAACAGAACCGTCTGCTGTAACGTCAGCGTTTGATGTGTTGATGGTCACGCTCCAACCGGATACATGCTTCAGCATCAGGATCAGATCTGCCCAGCCAACGGAACCGTCTTCATTGGCATCACCGGGCAATCTGCCGGAACTGATCTGAATGAGTTTTTCCACAGAAGACAGCATAATATCTTTACCATCTGCATCACCGGCACTGGTGCACTTCACTTTCAACGTAAACTCCGTCAAGCTGACACCATCAAGGGGGAGATACAGTTTGAACAGATTTCCATCACCGGTCATTGCTTCAGTAGACAACAGAGCAACCATGTTTCCGCCGTTCACACCATCAGTGATGATCGTTGCGTTAGCGCCAATTCCCATGGTGGTGGCATTGAAATTGAAGAAATCATCGGGAATGTCAATCTCAACACTTACACCCACCAATCCTGGATTATCCTGAATACCAACAGGGATCTCCAGTACATCGCCGTTTCGGGTGGCATTGCCAATGGTCAATTGACCCTTCACTTCCGGCGTGGGTGTCACTTCCAGCTCGCCCGGGTTGCCCACGGTGAAATCGCTGGAAACAAAGTTAAATTCTTTGCCAAACTTGAAGGTTTTGCCCTCGTAGGTAAAGCCAAACTGGGCGTTCAGCTCGTAACGGTACCAGCCGGAGGAGCCGTTCAGCTTTCGGATCAGCACGATGTTATCCATCGTTTTGCCATCGATCTTGGTTTTCTCCAGATTGATGGTACGCAGGCTTGCGCCGGGCTTCAGCGTGCAGGGAGAACCGGTGACAGCCACATCCTGCTCCGTTTCACGGTCAATGACACGGGCAGTGAGGCTCAGGAAGGGAACATCTGCCTTTACATCGCCCTTGAACAGGAAACCATAGTTAGATGTAACCTTAATATTGCCCTGCGGATAAGTGGTGCTGTGGGTAGGCTGGGTAACATGAGCGGAGAATTTCAGTTTGTTTTCTCCGGAATTCTTGTCATAGAAGCACAAATAGCTGCCATCGGTCAGCTGTGCCCAGATGTTGCCGTAGGAGTTGAGCACGAATTTGCTGACCTGTACAACATCATCTTTGCCGATCTTCTTTACGGCATCGCTATCCTCAAAGGGATATTTTCTGGAGGAACGCTTTTCCGTGTTCTTGAACTTGGCAGAGATAGAGAAGTAATCCCGGTAGAAGATGATGTCTCCACTGTAGACAAAGCCGCCGTCTTCGGTCTTGTACCAAATGTTGCCGTATTTGTTCTTCACAGCGCCCACGATCTTGATGGTATTGCCTTCGGGAACAGAAGCTGCTTTGTTGTTGCTATCCTCAAAGGGCTTTTCTTTGATGTAGCACTGGTCCTCGCCGGAGGCGGGCTTGATGCTGATGCCGGTGCGGGAAATGGAATCTACGGTACTATAATCAGAGACGACTTTAACACCGGTATGCCAGCCCCAACCAGCATATGTATAGCCCCAGCTTTCCCACTTTGCGATTGTTTCAACACCAACGCAAGAAGACTGGTTTTTAAGTTTACGGGAGCTGATGACCTTTCCGTTGCCAATATGGATTCCAATATGACCACAAATGCGGCCACATCCACCGCCATTGGAGTAAATGCATTTAGCTGTACCACCGCGGAAGTAGATATTGGCACCGATCGGGATGTTATCTTTTGAAGTAGAAACGATCCTGCCAGAACCAAGCGAATAGTTGTGGGCGCAGCATGATGTGGAGCTTTGTGCTCCCAAACCCACCCAAAAACTTCTCACCCAGCCAAGGCACATGCCCTGAGTCGTAGCTGCACCAATTTTGCTGTTTGCAGCCTCGAGAAAATCTACCTCTGCTATTTCCTTAGTCGCCGCCCGAGCCTCCGGCACATACCCCACGATGCCGATCATCATTACAACGGCCAGCAGGGTCGCCAACAGGCGGGACAGCACAGAATGCTTCCGTGTATGCATGCTATTCTCTCCTTTCAGAACCGAATACAACATATGTTGTATTTTTATCTATTATATACATCAAACGTTGTATTCTGTCAATACTAAAAGGGAAAGAGGTGGAAGAATTTGCATTACCCACGACTTCGGGATCTGCGTGAGGATCATGATATGACTCAGGACGAACTGGTAGCCCGCCTTGGGATGCATAAAACCACCTATACCAATTATGAGCAGGGAAAGAGAGAGATCCCTTTTCAGCTGGCAATCCGGCTGGCAGAGCTCTACAATGTGAGCCTTGACTATATTGCGGGCTTATCCTCCACACCAAACCCGCTGTGCTGCTCCAATATCTACAGCAAATCAGATACCATCGTAAAAACAAAAACGAAAGTAAATTTGCCGAAACAGACCCGTTGAATGGAAACGATTATTCAATGGATCTTTTTATTACCAAAGAAGCGATCCATGCCGCGCTGCCGGCAGAAGATCATCCACCCCACACATTGTACAAACATATCACCAATCAATATGCGCCCCCTTGCAAACCCCACCCGCCTGCCGTATACTATCCCCAGAAGAACAAACCGGCGCACCGGTTCAAAAAAGGAGAATGTATATGAACAAGCCTCTTGCCCCCACGCCTCCCATGGGGTGGAACTCCTGGAATACCTTCAGCTGGAACATCCACGCCGACCTGATCAAGACCTCTGCGGATGCCATGGTGGAGACCGGCCTGCGGGATGCGGGCTACGAATACATCGTTATTGACGACTGCTGGAGCCTCAGGGACCGTGTAAACGGCAAGCTGGTGCCCGACCCGGAGAAGTTTCCCGAGGGCATGAAGGCGGTGTCGGATTATGTCCATTCCAAGGGTCTCAAATTCGGCATGTACTCCTGCGCCGGTACACACACCTGCGCAGGCTACCCCGGCAGCTTTGAGCATGAATACGAGGATGCGGAGACCTTCGCCTCCTGGGGCGTGGACTATCTGAAGTACGACTACTGCTACAAGCCCGGCGCTGCGGACGGTGCCAACCTGTACCGCCGCATGGGCATGGCGCTGCGCAACTGCGGGCGGGATATCGTCTTTTCCGCCTGCAACTGGGGCGCGGACGGCGTGCATGAGTGGATCCGTCAGACCGGGGCCAACCTGTTCCGCTCCACCGGCGATATTCAGGACAGCTGGCAGTCCATCGAGCGGCTGGTGCGCTCTCAGCTGGGCAAGGAGTGCTACGGCGGCCCCTACTGCCACAACGATATGGATATGCTGGTGGTAGGCATGCACGGCCACAGCGACAACACGTGGATCGCCGAGGTGGTGGGCGGCTGCAGCGCCACCGAGTACAAGACCCACTTCGCCCTCTGGGCCATGATGAACTCCCCCCTGATGATCGGCTGCGACATCCGCAATATGAACGAATCCACCCGTGAGATCCTGCTCAACAAGGATATCATCGCCATCAATCAGGATATCGAGTGCCGCGGGCCCTTCTGCATCCGGCAGTGGAACAACCCGGAGAAGGTGTTTGCGCTGGTGAAGCCCCTCTTCGGCGGCGAGTATGCCATCGGATTCTTCAACTTCGGCGACCAGAAGAGCGAGATGAGCCTGCAGTTCTACGATATCGGTCTGCCTTACTCCAGCGGCCGGGGGCTGGAATTGTACGATTGCTACAGCCATCAGACCATCGGCACCTTCAGCGAGCGGTACGCCGCGCAGGTGGAGCCTCACGATTGCATGGTGTTCCGTGCCAAGGTGGTCAAGCGCTGATGGCGGACTACGAGCACTGCACCCAATGCGGCGCGCCGCTGTATGATGATGATATCGCCATCTACCGCAAGCTGGTGTACCGCGCGGCGGATACATTTCTCTGCCGGGATTGTCTGGCAAAGCAATTCGGCTGTGAGCGGGAGAAGATCGACAGATTGATCCGCTACTACCGGGAGAGCGGGGAGTGTACGCTGTTCCGGTAGGGGTGGGTCAGCTCGTCAAAAAACACGCCTGCGG
>JAZQHO010000128.1:0-11340 GCA_045540635.1 Candidatus Limiplasma sp. | reverse complement strand
CGCTTTCATCGTTTCGTGCTGCTTCTTGCAACTCGCAATTTTTCTTTCGATCCACCCGTCAATATAGCCTTTTTCCTTGGTTTCTTCCATAACGCTCCTTTCTTACATTACGGCTCCCCGGGCCGCAATGCACGCCGCTGGTTTCGGATTGACAATCGGAGGGCTGCGGCCCGACCATACCTCTGGGACTTCTTTGACAGTTCGACACCGCCCGATACCATTGCCGGTATCGGGCGGTGTGCTTTTGGAGCTGATCGTGATCAGCCGCCAAAGGTATTGCTCAGGTCAGCCACCACAGCTTCAACGGTGTTGGTCTTGTGGCGGGAGGTGGCAATGCGCTTTTTCAGTTCTTCGTAGAACAGATCCTCGTCGATGGGCAGCTCCACTTCCTTGCCCAGGAAGGCGGAGAGGTGCATGGCGTTGGACAGCATCAGGCCATGGATACCCTCGCGGCCGTCGGCGATCATGGGCTCATCCCGCAGGATGGCGCCGCCCCAGGCGTTGATGACACCGTTGTGCTGCTCGTTCTTGCCATCGGTCTCCACATGGATGTCCTCGGCAGGCATGGTGGCAAAGCCTTCCTTGCAGGTGGCTGTCCACTCGGGCTCGGAAACGCTGAATTCCTTCAGCTCAATGCCGCCGTAGGTCACTACCAGCTTGGCCTTGTCCATCATGATCTCAAAGCGGTTGGTGCCGTGAGCATCGCCGGTGGTGGTAACGAACACGCCGGTAGCGCCGTTTTCGTACTCCACATAGGTGGTCACGTCATCCTCCACTTCGATGTCGTGCCATTTGCCGAATTTCATGTGGGTCTGCACCTTCACGGGCATGCCGCAGATCCACTGCCACAGATCCAGCTGGTGGGGGCACTGGTTCAGCAGCACGCCGCCGCCCTCGCCGGCCCAAGTGGCGCGCCATGCGCCGGAATCATAGTAATACTGGGTGCGGTACCAGTCGGTGATGATCCAGTTGGTGCGGCGGATCTGACCGTACTTGCCGCTCTGCACGATCTCCCGGGCCTTGCGGTACACATGGTTGGTGCGCTGGTTGAACATCAGGCCGAACTTGACCTCCGGGTGCTGATCGGCCACAGCCATCATCTCGCGAACCTGCTTGGTGTACACACCGGCGGGCTTTTCCACCAGCACGTGGATGGAACGCTTCATGCACTCAATGGCCAGACCGGGGTGGTCGTAGTGGGGCGTGGCCACGATGCAGGCATCAATGAGGCCGCTGTCCAGCATGGCCTCAGCGGTATCAAAGAACGCTACGTTTTCGCCCAGACGATCCTTCGCCCAGCCTTTGCGGGCGGGGTTCACATCCGCTACGGCGGTCAGCACAAAATCGGGGCACTCGCCATCCACCACGCGGCAGGCGTGACCGCTGCCCATATTGCCAATACCGATGATACCCAAACGGATTTTCTTTTCCACGGTACAGATCCTCCCTTACAGCAAAGCCTTCAGCGCATTGCAGGCCACATCAAAGGCCGCGTCGCTGCTCTCGTAGCAATATTCGTCGATCTGGGTGCGGTTCCCTGCATTCTCCAGATCTTTCAGGCCATCAAATACGCTCAGGTGAGGCTCGATGGTGACGGCGCAGCCACCCATGGCCCGGTATTCGTCCAGGATCTGCTTCACCGCGCCGATGCCGGCACCGGCAGGGACTACCTTGCCGTTTTTCAGCGCGTCCTTGATGTGTAGGTACTTGATGCGGTTTTTCAGCAGCTGCCATGCCTCCAAGGTATCCTGACCGCACTGGATGAAGTTGGCCGGGTCAAAGATGCCGCACAGCTCCGGGAAGGTGGTGAGCAGCTCGTGGCAACGAACGGCCATATCGCCGTAGATGTCCTTCTCGTTTTCGTGGCACAGAGCGATGCCGCTGCCGTGGGCCACCTGCACCATCCGGCCCACCTGATCGATCACCTTGTTGCGGTAATCGGCGGCCTTACCCTCGGGTACAAAGAACGAGAACATGCGCACATTCTCAGCGCCCAGCACATCCGCCAGCTCCAGCACGTGGCGCAACTTGTCCAGATGGGCGTCAAAGTCGTCCTCGATGCCAATCTTGCCAATGGGTGAGCCCATGCTCCACACAGTCAGCCCCGCGTCATCCATCTTACGGCGCACCTCGCGCGCTTTCTCCATGGAAATATCCGCAATGCTCTGGCCATCCACGCCGCGGATCTCCAGACCCTGCAGGCTGTTGCGCTGCATGGCGGCAATCTGCTTGTCGATCTGTCCGGATGCTTCGTCGGCAAAGGCAAAGATGTTGAGTGAACTCATAGCTACTCCTCCTCGGTTGACACATCCACAGCGGTGAATGTGTTCTTTCATTGGTATTATAAAACAAGAATGGCAAGTATGCAATTGTTATTATTGAAATGATTGTGAATGTTGCTGTTTTGCGAGAAGAAAAGAAGCCATCCTTCAGATGAAAAAGTGCCGGAAGGATGGCTGAGATTATCCCCTCTGTGCTTTGCCGTACTGGTTTGGGGACATCCCCGTTCGTGCCTTGAAAGCACGGTAGAAACCGGCGTAATCGGCAAAACCGCTTTCCTCGCAGGCCTGATGGGGCTTTGCGCCCTGACGGATCAGCTCCTGGGCAAGGAGAACACGCCGCGTGAGAATGTACTGGTAGACGGATACGCCCGTGTGCGCCTTGAACTCGTGCAGCAGCGCGAATTTGCTGATGCCAAAGACCTCTGACAGCTGATCCAGCGTAAGGGGCTGAGCAGCGTTCTGGTTGATATAGCGGATCAGCTCGCTCATACGGGAGGTGGTGTCAGCGGTTTTGGGGGCAATACTCTTTTGCAGGATCGCCAGCAGATGGATGAGATACATGGTCATGCGGCAACGGTTGGCCAGCACGCCTGCGGGGGAGGTATCTTTGGCGGCCTCGATGATCTCGTCCGCCATGGGAACAAGCTCCAGCACCGCCTGCTTCCCCGGCCGGACACACCGCTGCCTGTCTGCGGTCAGCTTATCCAGCTCTGCAATGAAGTTGTAATCCTCCGTGCTGATGCTGCTGAGAAACTCTTTGGTAAGGTAGAGATAAAACCGTTCGTAGGGCTGAGACGGATCGGTGTGCACAACACGGTGCATGCAGTGGGGCGGATAGATCAGGGCATCGCCCAAAGCGGGCGTCAGATCCATCTCTTCCGCGATCACATGAATGGAACCCCGAAGGATAAAGTAGATCTCATAATAATGATGACTGTGATAAACCATGGGCTGAGCCGTGGTGTTGGACGAGTGGAATATGGCAAATTCCCGTCCCGCAGGCATCTGGTTGTCATACCGCCAAACTGGATGCTCCGACATGCTGGTTCTCCTCTGGATATGATCAAATGTTTCTCAAACAGCGGAAACCCATGGCAATGGTGTGGATTGCGAAAATTGCGGATGGCCGTAAAAGTGCAATTGGCAATATAGCCTCCAAAATCACGGGTTCTCATTGTGAAACTTGTTGCTGTTGCATTGTACCACAGGCATGGTGGGAAACTCAAGCGCTTGATGTTTTCATTGCCGCCCGATATAATGGGGGTTGCAAGGAATTAACATCAGGGAGCGAGCAACAATGGCTATCAAAGATCTGTTTCGCAAAAAAGTTGATCCGAACACTTTGGCGCAACAAAGTACAGGCGGTATGGCTATCACTTTCAATCGCCTTCCTGATCATTATTGTGCCGATTTTGCAAAAATGACTGCCATTACGGATCAGCGGATCATCGCCAGAATCACAGACACAATTCCTCAGTTGGCACAGGCTGGGCTTCAGGCAAAGGTTGCAGCACGCTATGGCGGCAAGGCTTTGTATGAAGCGATCCTTCCTGCTGGGGCAGACCTGAAACCGCATTTGAAGGCGGGTAAGGATATGTTCTACGGTAGCGGCAAAGCTGCGAATGGCAAATCCATAATGCCTGATTTTTACAAGACAGGGACGCTGAGTGGTGCCGCTCAAGTCACAGCTGCTGCCATGAACATTGCATCGGTTGTTGTTGGTCAATACTACATGTCCCAGATTGATGGCGAGTTGAAAGCAATCAAGGGAACCATGCAGAAGCTCGTAGATTTCCAGATGGATGAATACAGAAGTACCATTCAGGCTCTGCTCAATCAGGTGAACAAGATTACCGGTCATCAGACCGAGGTTCTTCTGAATAATGAGCTTCGTTCTAGAACGCTTATCACGCTTGATCAATGTGAGCGGGAATGCGACCGGCTGCTTGGGCAAGCTCAGCAGGCATTGCAGCGACTGTCACAAACCAAGCCAGCCGATTATTCGCAATACGAAGAGAAGACCAAAGAGGCGTATGAATGGTATGCCTATCAACAGATTTTGTTGAATCTCCAATATCAGATTTGCACGCTTGCATACACGCTGATGTTTGGAACGGTTCCGCAGGATTTTTGTTTTGAGACCTATTCCACAGAGATGAAGAATACACAAATGGTGTGCTCTGCTCTTTGCGACTGGCATGAGAAACAGATATCCAGCCATGGCATTGATATGGATGAACTGACCCGCAAACGAAAAGGCGTTGACGCGTTGCTGCATGCGATTCCCAGCCTGATCGATCATAAGCTGGTACAGCGTCCCATTGCCAAGGAAACGGCCGGCATGGTGCAGATACAAATGAACACGCCGGAAAATAGGCTTGCTGCATTTGAATCACGCTTTGAAAAGGATGCACACATTCTTTACGATGGTGAAAATCTTTTTTATCTGAATGACTGACACGGAAGGAGTACCCCCACATGTTAGCATACACCTATCTCTCCCACGGCACCTTCGCCCTGCGGGAGAAGCCCATGCCCACGCTGCAAAACGACCGGGATGCCATCGTCAGAG
Source organism: Candidatus Limiplasma sp. (assembly GCA_045540635.1). Taxonomy (GTDB): domain Bacteria; phylum Bacillota; class Clostridia; order Christensenellales; family Aristaeellaceae; genus Limiplasma. Next base: position 6,486 of record JAZQHO010000128.1, on the reverse strand, counting down.
TGACGCTCGGCAGCATCTGCTCCAGCGATCTGCACATCAAGCACGGCTCCGTGCCCCGGGCGGTTCCCGGCATCACCGTCGGCCATGAGATGGTGGGCATCGTGGAGCAGGTGGGCGCAGCCGTCACCAAGGTGAAGCCCGGCGACCGGGTAACGGTCAACGTGGAAACCTTCTGCGGCGAGTGCTTTTTCTGCCAGAACGGCTGGGTGAACAACTGTACCGATCCCCATGGCGGCTGGGCGCTGGGCTGCCGCATCGATGGGGGACAGGCAGAGTATGTGCGTGTGCCCTATGCGGATCAGGGTCTGGACAGGATCCCGGACAGCGTGACGGATGAACAGGCGCTGCTGGTGGGCGATGTGCTGGCTACTGGCTACTGGGCTGCGCAGATTTCCGAGATCAAGCAGCGGGATACCGTGCTGATCATTGGCGCAGGCCCTACGGGTCTGTGTACGCTGCAATGCGTGCGCCTGCTGAAGCCCAAGCGCATCATCGTCTGTGATGTGGACGAGAGCCGTCTCAGCTTCGTCAATGCTCATTACCCGGAGGTACTGACCACCAAGCCGGAGGGTCTGGCGGAATTTGTCTGCGCCCATTCCGATCACGGCGGCGCGGATGTGGTGCTGGAGGTTGCCGGCAGCCCGGAGACCTTCCGCATGGCGTGGGAGTGCGCCCGTCCCAATGCCATCATCACGGTTGTCGCTCTTTACGACGGCCCCCAGACGCTTCCCCTGCCCGATATGTACGGCAAGAACCTGATCTTCAAAACCGGCGGTGTGGACGGCTGCAACTGCAAGGAAACGCTGGAGCTGATCGCAGACGGGAAGATCGATACCACGCCGCTGATCACCCACACCTATGATCTGAAGGATATCGAGGCGGCCTATGAGCTGTTTGAGAACCGCCGGGATGGGGTCATCAAGGTGGCGGTCAGGTGCGGGGTGTGAAAGTGAAAAAACCGTCGGAGGGCAATGCCAGCCCTTTGACGGTTTTTGTGTGGAAAAGATCGATGCCGCTTTGCTCGTTGATGCTGTACAAGCCCGCAGGGCAGTTTGCATCCGCAGGCGGATCTCAATTGAAGAATGGTTCCGATCTCATAAGCAGCGTTGGAGCTGTCCGCTTCTGTTTGCTCCGGAGGCGGAGGTTGCCGGGGAGGCAGCTGCGCACTCCTCCAGCATCCACTCCACATACAGCCCGTACCCCTGGAATCACCACATCGATTGTTTCTCTCCATATATCAATTTCTATAATTCCGGCTGCGTTTTCCCGATTATTCTCTGGATAGTATTGATACTTAATAATTCCATTTTCTTTGCCAAGCAACTCAAACACGACCACAGCAATACCACATTTAACCGTTTCTTCGCAAACAGCATCACAATTCCTCATCAGGGAGCACTTTTTTCCACCAACCATCTTCATCATCATATCCATTTCTCTTCATAAAGGGCTTTAACACCTCAATCTGCTTCGTCTCAGGAATCTGCACACCTTCTGCCTTCAGAATTGCAAAAATCTCTTCCTGAAGCTGATGATACAAGGCAAACCAACGTTGTGAATATTCAACCGCCCATGCGTGTTGCTTTGTTCCTTCTTCGAAATCATATACATCATATTCTGCAGTCCATGCTTTATTGCTTGCCTCTGCGTACAGCTCAGCCAATTCACGTTCGCTCTTTATCTTATTCTTACGATCTTCGGCCTCAAGTAATGGTAATCCGTAATACCCATGCATCTATATCACCTCTCTATAGCATCTAATATAGCATACTTAATTCTGAAAAAACAGAGGGCTTTCGCACCTCTGTTCAAATCCGACTGCACTCCTCCAGCATCCACTCCACATACAGCCCGTACCCCATGGTGGGGTCGTTTACAAACACATGCGTCACCGCCCCGATGATCCGCCCGTCCTGAATGATCGGGCTGCCGCTCATCCCCTGCACGATGCCGCCGGTTTTCTCAAGCAGTTCCTCGTCCACCACTTTCACCACCATGCTGCGCTGGGCGGGCTGGGTCTGCCGGTTCACCTCCACGATCTCCACCTCGTATTCCCGCATGCCGCCGGCATCCACCGTGCAGAGAATGGTGGCTTTGCCTTTGTGCACCGCATCCCTGCGCCCGATGGGCAGCCCGTCCGGGTAGAGGGGATGGGCCGGTATCCGGCTCAGGGTGCCGTAAATACCCATCCGGTCGTTCCGGCTGATGCTGCCCAGCACCTTCTGCTCAGACAGGAAGCTGCCCTTCAGCTCGCCGGGGAAACCGGCCTGCCCCTTGCGCACCTCCACCACATCCGCTTCCATGATCTCGCCTTTGCCGATGGAGAGCACCTGCCGGGTATCCGCATCGGTGATGGCATGCCCCAGCGCGCCGTAGCGGATGCCCTGCCCTTCCTCCACCTGTCCGTAGAAGGACAGGGTACCCACCCCGGCGGTGCTGTCCCGCACCCATGCGCCGATGCGGTACTTGCCGGTGCTTTCGTCCCGGTGAGGGGTCAGGGTCAGGCTGAGGGTGTTGCCGCCCCGCTGCACGGTCACAGGCAGCGCCGCGCCGCCGCCAGCCTCCACAAGCCCGGTCAGGCAGTCGGTGCCGGTCACAGGCTTCCCGCCGATGCCGGTGATCATGTCTCCGGGCTTCAAGCCTGCCAGCCTTGCCGGGCTGATGCCGCTGCCCAGATCGCTGGTGCCCACCACCAGCACGCCGGAGGTGTGCAGGGCTACCCCAACCGCCTGCCCGCCCGGGTAGAGCCGCAGCTCCTTGAGCACATGCACCTCTGCCTCCTTGAGGGGAAACAGTCCGAACAGGCTTACAGTGGCTTTTACGGGGTCTGCGCCGGTGGCGGAGAGGGTTTGGTCGGTGCTGGCACCGGCAGGCAAAGAACCCCCTTCCAGAGCGATTTTCAAGGGGAACACAGGGGCCAGTGCCAGCTCCTGCCCTGCGGCTATGGAAAGGCTGTCCGGCAGGGTGCGCAAAAGCGCCGCCTGCGGGGAAAAATGCACCGCCAGCAGCAGGGCGGAGAGCAGCCAGCCCGTCAGGCGGCGCATACGGTCGGTAAAACGGAACATGAAAAACGCCTCTTTCTGTGTCAAGCTCAAAAGCATTATTCACAGAAAGAGGCGTTTTCAATGGTGGAAATGATTTGGATTTTTTAGATACCGTGCTTCACGCGCTCGCTTTCTTCCTTGCGCTTGGCGTTGTTGAAGCGGTTCAGGTTGCCCACCAGATAGCCGGTAATGCGGCGGATGCGGTCAAAAGCATGGCCCTGTTCCTCGGTGCGGCCGCACTTGGGGCAGGTATCGTCGATGATGCCGTTGTAGCCGCAGTCCGGGTCGCGGTCTACGGGGTGGTTGATGCTGCCGTAGCCGATGCCCTGATCGTGCATGTAGCGGACGACCTTTTCGAAGGCATCCAGATTCTTGGTGGGATCGCCATCCATCTCGATGTAGGAGATGTGACCGGCGTTGGTCAGTGCGTGGTAGGGAGCCTCCAGGCGGATCTTCTCAAAGGCGCTGATGGGGTAGTACACCGGCACGTGGAAGGAGTTGGTGTAGTACTCGCGGTCGGTAACGCCGGGCAGGATGCCGAACTTCTTCTTGTCGATGTTTACGAAGCGGCCGCTGAGACCCTCGGCGGGGGTGGCCAGACAGGTAAAGTTGAGGCCCAGCTTCTGGCTGGTCTCGTCGCAATACTTGCGGATGGCGCCAACGATCTCCAGGCCCAGGTTCTGGCTGCTGGCATCCTCGCCGTGGTGCTTGCCGCGCAGGGCCACCAGGGTTTCGGCAAGGCCGATGAAGCCGATGGACAGGGTGCCGTGCTTGAGCACTTCGGCAATGTTGTCGTCCCAATCCAGATTCTCGCTGTCGATCCATACACCTTCGCCCATCAGGAAGGGGAAGTTGCGCACCTTCTTCTTGGAGATGATCTCCAGACGCTCCAGCAGCTGATCGCGTACCAGATCCATGGTGCGCTCCAGCTCTTCGAAGAACCAGCTCACATCACCCTTGGCCTTGATGGCGATGCGGGGCAGGTTGATGGAGGTGAAGCTCAGGTTGCCGCGGCGGGGAGCCACTTCGCGGCTGGGATCGTATACATTGCCCATCACGCGGGTGCGGCAGCCCATGTAGGCGATCTCGGTCTCGGGGTGGCCTTCCTTGTAGTACTGCAGATTGAAGGGCGCATCCACAAAGCTGAAGTTGGGGAACAGGCGCTTGGCACTGGTGCGGATGGCCAGACGGTACAGGTCGTAGTTGGGGTCGCCGGGGTTAAAGCTGATGCCTTCCTTTACGCGGAAGATCTGGATGGGGAAGATGGGGGTCTCGCCGTTGCCCAGACCGGCTTCAGTGGCCAGCATCACGTTGCGCATCACCATACGGCCTTCGGGGGAGGTATCCATGCCGTAGTTGATGGAGGAGAAGGGCACCTGCGCACCGGCGCGGCTGTTCATGGTGTTCAGGTTGTGGATGAGGGCCTCCATGGCCTGATAGGTGGCCTTGTCGGTCTCGGCATGGGCATGGCTGCGCACAAAGTCGATGATGCGGGCAGCGGTGCTCTCGTCGCAGGCGATGGTGGCGATCAGCTTCTGGGAGAGGGCCGCATCGTAGGCGGCATCCTCAGCCAGATGGGGCTGACCCAGGCCTTCCTCTTCCAGCTGGCTCAGCAGCTGGCGGGCCTTCTCGTCCGCATCCTCCAGACCGCCCATCAGCTCCATGGCACGCATCAGGTTGTCGCGGAAGCGCTTGTAGTAGGTTTTCTGTACGCCGGGAGCCATGCCGTAGTCAAAATTGACCACGCTCTGGCCGCCGTGCTGGTCGTTCTGGTTGGCCTGGATGGCGATGCAGGCCAGTGCGGAGTAGCTGTAGATGTCGTTGGGCTCGCGCAGCACGCCGTGACCGGTGGAGAAGCCGTTGTGGAACAGATCCAGCAGGTCGATCTGGCAGCAGGTGGTGGTGAGGGTGTAGAAGTCCAGATCGTGGATGTGGATATCGCCATCGCTGTGCGCCTTGGAGAAGCGGGGATCCAGCACATACATGTTGTAGAACTGCTTGGCACCCTCGCTGCCGAACTTGAGCATGCTGCCCATGGCGGTATCGCCGTTGATGTTGGCATTTTCGCGCTTGATGTCGCTGTCCACGGCATCTTTATAGGTAATGTCCTCAAACACCTTCATCAGACGGGTGTTCATCTCGCGCACTCGGCTGCGCTCGGCGCGGTAGAGGATGTAGGCCTTGGCGGAGCGCACGAAGCCCTTCTCGATCAGAACTTTTTCGACGGCATCCTGCACCTCTTCTACGGTGGGGGAGGTTTCAACGCTCTCGTCCCGCTCAAGGCTGTTTACCACGATCTGTGCCAGCTCCTTGGCGGTATCGGCGCTCTTGCGGCTGCCGCTGGCCATAAAGGCCTTGGCGATCGCCTGTTCGATTTTTTCCTGCTCAAAGGGGACGACGCGGCCATCGCGCTTCTTAATGGTGGTGATCATGCTGATCTGCTCCTTTGCGTATCGGTCGTTTTGTTGTCTATTGAGTAAGGGCGGGTGTTTGGGTACGCCTGCCTGGAAAAGCAACTGCTTTATTATAGGGTGCATGGGGGTGGATGTCAATATACAAAACACAACATTTTGTGTATCGAACTTCGAAATGGGAGTGTAACCACAATATGTGGAAAAGTCCGCAAGGGTGGTACAGCAAGGGTTTGCCATCGAAAAGAGGGGAAGAAGGGCGAAAATTGCCATGGTTTTCCATAGCCCAAAGTGGTGTATTCGAGTGCTTTCGAACCCAAGATGTTGTGGGTGTACCGGCAGGGTACCACAATCGGGGTGGTTTGTCTGTCCCCACGGGTTACAGAGCCTTGCTGCCGGGTGGATACAATAATAGGATAGAATAGCCTTCTGCCGCGCCCCGCAGCCCCGGTGCGGGGGTGTTCCCGCCTTCCGGCACATCCGCCTCTCACCCTGTATATACCCCTTAAACCCTTTGCTGAAACGGCTTTTCAACTTTTTCAGATTTTTTTGAAAAAAGGTGTTGACAAATTCGCCGGTTTCGGGTATTATTATCAGCGTCGCCTGAGTGGGCAAGACACGAACGGGGTGTAGCGCAGTCTGGTAGCGCACGTGCTTTGGGAGCATGGGGCCGGGGGTTCGAATCCCTTCACCCCGACCAAAACCCGGCACCGAATCGTGGCTCCTTGGTCAAGTGGTTAAGACACCGCCCTTTCACGGCGGCTACAGGGGTTCGAATCCCCTAGGAGTCACCATTTTCCCCTTTCAATTATGGGCCTTTAGCTCAGTTGGTCAGAGCGGCCGGCCCATAACCGGTTGGTCCCGGGTTCAAGTCCCTGAAGGCCCACCAGCTTACGGCCCGGTAGCTCAGTTGGTTAGAGCGCTAGCCTGTCACGCTAGAGGTCGAGGGTTCGAGCCCCTTCCGGGTCGCCACTTTCTCTTGCCTGAGCATACTTGCCGGTGTAGCTCAATTGGCAGAGCAGCTGATTTGT
>JAZQHO010000127.1:0-4593 GCA_045540635.1 Candidatus Limiplasma sp. | reverse complement strand
TAGCCACCATGGTCTGGGTAGCATCGAACAGGGAGCCGTAGCGGATACCGATGATGTCGGAGGAAACGATCTGATCCTCGTTGTAGCCGTAGGACTCGGGGGCGGCAGGCTTCATAGGGGCGTTGATGCCCTCCTTGGTGGTGTCCTTGCCCTTAACAACGGCAACCAGCAGGGTGGTGGAACCGGTGCAAACGGGCACGCGCTGGGCGGAGCCGATCAGCTTGCCGTTCAGCTCGGGGATAACCAGGCCGATAGCCTTGGCAGCGCCGGTGCTGTTGGGCACGATGTTCTGGGCGCCGGCACGGGCACGACGCAGGTCGCCCTTGCGATGGGGGCCGTCCAGGATCATCTGGTCGCCGGTGTAGGCGTGAACGGTGGTCATGATGCCGCTCTGGATGGGATAGGCGTCGTTCAGAGCCTTGGCCATGGGAGCGAGGCAGTTGGTGGTGCAGGAAGCAGCGGAGATGATGGTGTCTTCCTTGGTGAGGGTATTCTCGTTAACGGAGAACACGATGGTGGGCAGGTCGTTGCCGGCAGGAGCGGAGATAACGACCTTCTTGGCGCCGGCGTTGATGTGAGCCTGGCTCTTTTCCTTGGAGCAGTAGAAGCCGGTGCACTCCAGCACAACGTCTACATCCAGCTGGCCCCAGGGGCAGTTGGCAGCGTCCTTCTCAGCGTAGATCTTGATTTCCTTGCCGTCCACGATGATGGAATCGTCGGTGGCTTCGACAGTGTGCTTGTTCTCGCCGATGCTGCCGCAGTAAGCACCCTGAGCGGTGTCGTACTTGAGCAGGTGAGCCAGCATCTTGGGGCTGGTCAGGTCGTTGATGGCGACAACTTCGTAGCCCTCAGCGCCGAACATCTGACGGAAAGCGAGACGGCCGATGCGGCCAAAACCGTTGATAGCAACTTTAACCATAGTGATCGTACCTCCCAAAAGTGTTTTGTACCATCACGTATTTTACCAAAAACACACCATACTTTGCAATAGGAAAAACGAAACTTTGTGAAAAAAACAGCGAAATGTTTGCAAGCCTTGCGGCGCAACATTTTCAGTTGCCTCCAAGCGCATCGGAAAGCGCTTTTTGCCATCCCGGCTGCCCAAAACGCCGCCCAGTGGGCAAGATTTGTCCCGTTTTTTTCATTTTTTCTGTCGCTGCTCCTTGCCCTTGCGCAGCTGCCCTGCAGCGTGTTACCATATCACCACACAGCAACAACGCACAAAGGAGCATCACCGCATGACTACCATCTTCTGGGTGGGCGATTCCACCGTTCAGTACAACAGCATCCTCACCTACCCCCAGACCGGCATCGGGCAGGCGCTGGAGCGCTTTATCGACAAAAGGAATGTGCGCATTGAAAACTATGCCAAAAACGGACGCAGCACCAAATCGTTTCTGGAGGAGGGGCGCTTTGCCCCGGTGTGCCAGCGCATGCAGGCAGGCGACTTCCTGTTTATCCAGTTCGGGCACAACGACCAGAAGCAGGAGGATCCCACCCGCTGGGCCCCTGCCGATACGGTCTACGCAGACAATCTGCGCCGGTTCATACAGGCAGCGAAGCAGCGGGGCGCACACCCGGTGCTGATCACCCCCGCTACCCGCTGCAACTACCGCCAGCTGCCGCCGGAGCGGCAGTTTGCCCCGTGGGTGGCAGCCATGCAGCGGGTGGGCCAAGAGACCGGTACCCCGGTGCTCAGCCTGACCCAGCGCAGCGAAGCGCTGGTTGACCGCATGGGCGATGCCGCTGCCGAGACCTGCTATATGACCCTGCCTGCCGGTAAGTATGCCAATTATCCCGACGGGCAGAGCGACAAGACTCATCTGCAGCCTCTGGGCGCACTCACCTTTGCCGCCCTCATTGCCCATGAGCTGTCCTCGCTGGGCGGCCGCTATGCGGATCTGTTCAGCGACGAATACACGGCATGGAGCCGCTCCCACGGAGCGCTGCTGCTGTAGATGCAAAGCGCCGGGACGAAACGCCTCTACCTGTTCTTTCCCTATCTTTTCTCTTCCTTTTGCTGTTATTATCTTTGCAGGGATGCAACCCGGAAAGGAGGCCGCCCATGAAGTACGAAAACGGCAGGGATCTTCTGCCGCCGGAGCTGCTGCGGCAGGTGCAGAAATACGCCGCAGGCAAGACCATCTACATTCCCAGCATGGGCAAGGTCTCCTGGGGCGAATCCTCCGGCTACCGCCGCTACCTGTGGGAGCGCAACGAGGAGATCCGCTGCCGCTTCCGCGGGGGCGAGAGCGTCGCTGCACTGGCAGAAGCCTTCTGCCTCTCGGAGGACAGCATCCGCAAGATCGCCTACAAAAAGGAGGAACCCATCTTGGATTACGAATGTACACTCAGCTGTTGCAAGCGTTTTGCCGCCGCCGGAAAGCTGGAGGACTGGGTGCATGCCTACCTGCTCTCCGATGGGGATAACCCGGCGTTTTCCCACGGGCTGAAGCTGTTCGACCGTTTCTTTCTGGGGCCGGTCAGCGCGCCCCTTGGTCTGTTCCATCGCTGCTGCGGCCCGGAGGAAGGCATGAAGTGGCGGGTTCACCCCATCCATTTCGAAAACAAGGTACAGCGGCTGATGAAGGCCGCCGAAGCGGATGCGGACATGCCGCCATTGATCATCCACTACCTTTTTTCCGAGAAGGACGGCACACCGGAGTTTGAGCTGAACGATGGCAACGGACGTTTCGAGGCCTACACAAGACTGGGGCGTACCCATGCGCCGGTCATTTTCTGGATCACCGAGCCGGAGGAACTGGCGGCTTTTCAGGAACAGTACCATTGGCTGCTTGCAGAGCAGCCGGATAGCTGAAAACACTTGAAACCCTGGGGCTGTGCTGCCCCGGGGTTTCTGCTCGTCAAAAAACTCGCCCGCGGCGACTTTTTTGACGACTATTGCACCGTTTGCCTAGGAGCCTACGGCTCCCGGGCGGCAACCGGTGATAGGAATCCCTTGCTGCGCAAGGGTTCCGAAACCACCGCACATGTCGCTGGTTTCGGTTTGGCAATCGGAGGGCTGCGGCCCTCCAATACCTCTGGGGTTTATCAACAACCTGAGCCCCCGAAGCCATCACTGCTCCGGGGGCTTCGCTGTTCATCTGCGGGGTCGCTTTTCCGCCTGCGGGATCCCGTCTGCGGTGATATCGTTGGGTTTGACGGGATGCACGCCGTAAAGCTCTGCCAGCGCCTCCGCCTCCTCCTCCGTGGGCACGCCTGCCGGGATGAGCCCGGTACATTCGGTAAAGGATGCCAGCTCCTCGATCCTGCGCTCCGGCGGCGTTTCCACCGGAATTTCGTATGCTTTGCTGCGGTCTGCCACAGTTCTTCCCCTCCCTTGCCTGTATGGAACACAGCCTGCCCGGGAGAGCGGCATTCTATGCCTGTGCATGCCCGTTCTGTGCAACCGCATGCGCAATTCCCACAGCAGTTTCTTTGACTTTCACGGCAGCGTCTGCTATAATGGGGCATCTCATCATTCCTCATCATCTCTACAAAGAAAGAGGGGTACCAATGGAAAACCGTGAAAAACTGTCCTCCCGTCTTGGCTTCATCCTGCTGAGCGCAGGCTGCGCCATCGGTTGCGGCAATGTGTGGAAATTCCCCTGGATGACCGGTCAGTACGGCGGCGGCAGCTTCGTGCTCATCTACGTGCTGTGCCTGCTGCTGCTGGGCCTTCCCGTCATGGTAATGGAGTTCTCTCTGGGCCGCGCCTCTCAGGCCAGCCCCGTCAAGATGTACCAGAAGCTGCAGAAGCCCGGCCAGAAGTGGCACATCCACGGCGGCTTCGCCCTGCTGGGCAACATCTGCCTGATGAGCTTCTACACCGTCGTTTCCGGCTGGATCCTGTACTACTTTGTGCAGTTCCTTACCGGCAACACCGCCGAGCTCAGCTTCGGCAGCATGATCTCCAACCCCACGCTGAACATGGGCTACATGCTCATCGTTGTGGTGCTGGGCTTCATCGTTCTCAGCTTTAAGCTGCAGGGCGGTCTGGAGCGGGTTACCAAGTACATGATGGTCGCCCTGCTGTTCCTGATGATCGTGCTGGCCATCAACAGCGCCACCCTGCCCGGTGCCAAGGAGGGCCTCACCTTCTACCTGCTGCCCGACTTCAAGAAGATCACCCCCAACGTGATCGTGGGCGCCATGAACCAGGCCTTCTTCACCCTGAGTCTGGGCATCGGCTCCATGGCCATCTTCGGCAGCTACATCGGCAAGGAACGCTCCCTGATGGGCGAATCTGTGAATGTTATCATTCTGGACAGCTTCGTTGCCATCACTGCCGGCCTGATCATCTTCCCCGCCTGCTTCACCTACAATCTGGAAGTGGGTGACGGCCCCGGTCTCCTGTTCAACACCATGGCCACCGTGTTCAACAACATGAACGGCGGCCGTGTCTGGGGCACCATCTTCTTCCTGTTCATGGTATTCGCTGCCATGTCCACCGTGCTGGCTGTGTTTGAAAACATTCTGGCCTGCGTGCGCGAGATGACCGGCTGGAGCCGCCCCAAGGGCTGCATCATCTGCGGCATCGGCCTTGCCATCACAAGTCGGAGGCCAAGCGGTCTTAGGAAGACAACATGTTTC